>JAUNGD010000128.1 GCA_030524705.1 Lachnospiraceae bacterium
GGGTATCGAAGTAGTAAAAGCCTTTAATCAGGCTACCAGCTCTTATGAGAAATTTACAAAAGCGGTGGCCTCCTTTAAGGATTATACCGTTGCCTGGTATCAAAGCACATGGAAGCTGATGTACCAGGCCTTTTCCATTCTGCCGTCTACACTTCTTATTTCACTGCCGGTTGGACTTTTGCTTTTTGCACACGGGTCCCTGACCGCTGCACAGCTTGCCATGTGCCTGATTCTTTCACTCAGTATCATTGCCCCTCTTATGCGGCTGGAGGTCTTTGTAAATGAAGTAAAGGTTATGGAGTACGGCATTAAGGAAACGCTGGAGTTTATCAATATGCGGTCACTGCCAGATTCCGATCAGCCGGTGAAGCTGGCACACTCCGATATTGAACTGGAGCATGTATCCTTTTCCTATACAGGAAAAGAAAATGAAATGGTGCTGCATGATGTGAATTTGAAAATGCCCCAGGGCGGCTTTACCGCATTAGTCGGTCCGTCAGGCGGCGGCAAGTCCACCGTGCCCGGCTGATTGCCCGGTTTTGGGATGTATCAGACGGAAGTATAAAAATCGGAGGCGTCAATATCAAGGACATTCCGCTCAAACAGCTTTCCGATACGGTCAGCTTCGTGACGCAGGATAATTTTCTGTTCAACTGCTCTTTGAAAGAGAATATACGGCTGGGCGATCCGTCTGCAACAGACGAACAGGTCTATGCTGCGGCAAAAGCGGCGTGCTGTGATGAATTTATTGGCAAACTGGAAAAGGGATATGATACATCTGCCGGAGATGCCGGAAAGAGACTGTCAGGCGGTGAAAAACAGCGTATTGCGATTGCACGGGCAATTCTGAAAAAAGCTCCTATTGTTATCCTCGATGAAGCAACTGCATTCACTGACCCGGAGAATGAGGATAAGATTCAGCAGTCCATTATGGCGCTTACCAAAGGAAAGACACTGCTGGTAATCGCCCACCGGCTTTCTACAATACAAAATGCCGATCAGATCGTTTTGCTGAAGCAGGGGCATATTGAAGCTGTCGGCAAGCAGGAGGAACTTTTGAAATCCAGTCCTCTCTATGCGGATATGTGGAACGCACATATCGGAGCAAAAGCCTGGGCGGTTTCTGATGAAAGCGAGGTGGTAGCTCATGTTTAAGACTACAAAACGAATTATTGATTGGTGCGGCCCTTATAAGAAACGGTTGTATCTCGGTTTTGTATGCGCGTTCTTTGCGACCTGGTTCGGTGCCGCTCCTACGATGGTTGCAGCCTACACTCTGGGAAAAGCGATTGAGAGCGCAAGAACCGGATCGCCTTTTGATACTTCTTTAATTGTTTTATCTTTTGCAGCGATTATTGTGTTGGTGCTGCTGCGGTTTCTGTTTTCCTACTGGCGGGCAAAATTACAGGAAAGTATTGGGTATGAGCTGGCAGCGGAGCAGAGAATAAAAATTGGTGATATCTTGAAGCGTGTATCTCTTGGATATTTTCAGGAGAACAGTGCCGGTGACATTCTAAGTACCGTTACTACAGAGCTTTCTTCTCTGGAATATCAGGGAATGAGAATGATTAACGAGGTAGTCAACGGCTACATAAATGTGGTTGCAATTATCCTTTGTCTGGGCTTTTTCAGTATTCCCGCCGCATTGGTTGCACTGGCCGGCGTTCTGCTTTCCCTTTTGTTCCTGCATGGAGTTTCCCTGCAAAGTGAGAAAAATGCGCCTGTCAATGAAAAAGCTGTGGAAGATATGTCCGGCGCAACGATTGAATATGTGCGAGGGCTTCCCATTGTCAAATCCTTCGGTCAGGAGGGAGCGTCCATTGCCAGCATGAAAAAAGCTGTGAACGATAGTAAGAACATCAATATCAAGATCGAAAAGGGCTTTACGCCGTTTAACTGCCTGCATCTGTTCTCCCTGAAACTTGCCTCCGTAGGGCTGGTTTTGGTGACAGCATGGATGACCCTGGGCGGACAGATGGAACTTCCGATTATGCTGATGTTCTGCATGTTCTCCTTTACGATTTTTGGCAGTGTTGAGGCCGTCAATGATTCGGCCCATGTACTCGGCGTCATTGACTCTGCTATGGATAAACTGGAGGAAGTAGAAAAGGCCGTTTATATTGACGAAGGAGGCTCTGATATTATGCTTGCCTCCCATGATATTGAATTTCAGCATGTTTCTTTTGGTTACGAGGTGAGCCCGCAAGGGCGGGAGGGTGCTCTGGAGCATGACAAGCGGGAGGTTCTGCACGATGTTTCTTTCATAATCCCGCAGAATACGACAACTGCCATTGTTGGCCCCTCCGGAAGCGGAAAATCTACGCTCTGCAATTTGATTGCCCGGTTCTATGATGTAAACAGTGGGGAAATCAAGATCGGTGGCCGGAATGTAAAGGACTTCACCTGTGATTCTCTGCTTCGAAATATCAGTATGGTATTCCAAAATGTGTATTTGTTCCATGACACGGTAAAGAACAATATCCGCTTTGGTAATCCAAACGCGACGGATGAGCAGATCATAGAGGCGGCAAAAAAGGCCCGCTGCCATGACTTCATTATGTCTCTGCCGGATGGCTACGATACGATGGTTGGCGAGGGTGGTTCTTCCTTATCCGGCGGTGAGAAACAGCGTATTTCCATCGCCCGCGCTATTTTGAAAGATGCGCCGATCGTCATTCTTGACGAGGCGACAGCAAGCATTGACCCGGAGAATGAACACCTGATCCAGGAGGCAATCAGCACTCTTACCCAGGGCAAGACGATTATTACGATTGCTCACAGGCTTGCTACGATTCAGAACGCTGACAAGATTCTGGTAGTCGATGGAGGCGGAATTGCCCAGCAGGGAACACACAAAGAGCTTATGTCGCAAGAAGGCGTATATAAACGCTTTATTGAAATCAGAGAAAAAGCCGAGGGATGGAGCATCGGCTGACAGGAGGGACAATTATGAGTAAACAAAAAGATACCAGAACAATGCAAAGCGTTACCTTCGGATTATTTTTGTGGGTTCTTTATTTGTCAACTTTGCTCAATCTTCAAACATGATTATGAGAGGCGAAGGGCTTTTGAAACAAGCTATGGTGTTCAGTGCAAGCTCCGCCGTTTTGAACATCATTCTTGACCCGATTCTTATTTCTGTTTTGAAGCCTTATGGAATGGGAATTGACGGAGCTGCTTATGCAACGATCTTCTCACAGTTTGTCTATGCGGCGGTTATGCTGTGGCATTTTAAGGCAAGAAGCAAGAATGTCCGTATTCACGGTGTCCGCATTGAAAAGAGCCTGGTTCCTGAAATCTGCGGTGTCGGCTTTTCTGCTATGCTGATGCAGGTTATGACATTGGTACAGCAGGCCGTTCTCTATAATGTTGCCTCACAGCATGGCGGTGAAACCTGGCAAATTATCCTGGGCGCAGCATTGAGTACACAGTCCTTTCCCTGATTTTCTACCTTCCGGTGGAGCTTGCGCCCAAAATGGTGCTTTCCTGGTTTATTACCGATCCGGCACTTGTGGCACAAGGATATGGCGACTTCCGCGTTCTGTTCAGCACGTATATTATTTTAGGTTTCCTGATTAACTCGATTACCCTGTTCTAGTCTTTGGGAAAAGCATCGAAAGCCAGTGTCATTGTGGTATTCCGTCAGATTGCGTTGTTTATTCCTGTGGCCATTCTGCTTCCTAAAATTGGCGGGCTCGGGATTCACGGCGTGTTCCTGGCTCCGGCCCTGACAGATGGAATTATCTTTATCGTGGCTGTTCTGCTGGTAATTTCTGAATTTAGGAATCTTACTAAAATGAAAATGGAAAAGAGGTAAAGAGAAGTGAACAAGAATACGAACAAATTACAGGTAAAAGACCTTGTTACGATTGGTATTTTTTCGGCAATCTATTTTGTGATTAACCTGATCGTCATGGTAAGCGGAGGCATCACGCCGCTGCTGTGGATTTTCATGCCGCCGATTTTGAAGATGTGATTTTTACCGCAATATTCTCTGTGCTTCTTTTTGTGGTAAGCTTTATTTTAGCCGTATTGCTGGGCATGAATCCGATGGGGGTTTTCTTTGCCCATGCAGTTGGTTCGGCATGATGCACTCCAGGGATCTCGTCCGGCCCATGGGATTCTCCAAACCGAGAAGGGGATGGATGAAGGAAAGGGGGCATTTTCAACCTGTAAAATTCCCAGTTGCGCCGATACAGTTCCAGTTGCGC
>JAUNGD010000129.1 GCA_030524705.1 Lachnospiraceae bacterium
ATAATGTCGTTTCTTCCCGGGCCATTGGAAATCATGGTAATCGGGAAACCGATCTGCTCCTCTACAAACTCAATATACTTCCGGCAGTTTTCCGGTAAATCCTCATATTTGCGGATACCGCGGATATCACATTTCCAGCCCGGCAGCTTTTTCAGTACCGGCTTTGCCTTCTCAAGAAGCGCTGTTGTCGGGAAATCTGTCGTCACCTCTCCGTCGATCTCGTACCCAACACATACCGGAATCTCATCCAGGTATCCCAGAACATCAAGAACCGTAAAGGCTACGTCCGTGGTGCCCTGCAGTCTGCATCCATACTTGGAAGCAACACAGTCAAACCATCCCATTCTTCTGGGACGTCCCGTGGTTGCGCCGAACTCGCCGCCGTCTCCGCCGCGTCTGCGAAGCTCATCTGCCTCGTCCCCAAAGATCTCGCTGACAAAGGCGCCTGCTCCCACTGCGCTGGAGTATGCCTTGCTCACGGTAACGATCCGCTTGATCTCATACGGCGGAATGCCTGCTCCCACTGCTCCGTAGCCTGCCAGCGTAGAAGAAGAAGTGACCATCGGATAAATGCCGTGATCCGGGTCCTTCAGGGAACCAAGCTGTCCCTCCAGAAGGATATTCTTTCCTTCCTTCAGCGCCTGATACAGATAAGCCGAGGTGTCGCACACAAACGGCTCGATCATCGTCTTGTATCCGCGAAGCTCCTCCAACAGTCCTTCCGGAGTCAGAGCCGGCTTATGATAAAGATGCTCCAGGATCGGATTCTTCAGATCGCAGATACGCTGCACCTTTTCCTTGAGCAGCTCCTCATCAAACAGCTCGCTCACCTGGAAGCCGATCTTTGAAAATTTATCGGAATAGAACGGAGCAATTCCTGACTTCGTGGAACCAAAGGACTTGCCGCCAAGACGCTCTTCCTCACACTGATCGAACAGAATGTGATAGGACATTACGATCTGTGCGCGGTCAGACACGAGAATCTTCGGCATCGGAACACCTCTGTCCACAATACTCTTCACCTCATTGAAAAGCACCGGAATATTCAGCGCCACGCCGTTTCCGATCACGCTGGTGGTATGATTATAGAATACGCCTGACGGAAGTGTGTGCAGCGCAAACTTTCCATAATTGTTTACAATGGTATGTCCTGCGTTTGCTCCTCCCTGGAATCTCACGATAATGTCTGCCTTTTCAGCAAGCATATCCGTAATCTTACCTTTTCCTTCGTCTCCCCAATTTGCTCCTACTACTGCCTGTACCATAATTGTACCTCCTGTACTGGTATGCGGCAATGCCCTCTGCATCGCCTTTTATCATCTCTTACTCTTTTGTTTCCTATTCTCTTTCGGATCAAGCTGCCCGGAACGCTTTTGTCCCGGCAACATATATTAGTATACTACAATTCCACCCATAAGTAAAATTAATATTTATTATATCTGCAATAAGTTGTTTTTATGTTTTTGAGTTTCTCTGTTCTGTGCTGCATTCCTTTTTATTTCTGCCCGTTCATGCTGCCCCCGGCCTCTCCATTCATATTTTCCTTCAGCAGCTTCAGGAACCGGGCTGATGCAGCCGTAGCCGGCAGCTTTTCGTTTGTCACCAGGTACATTGGCCGTTCCGGAATATCCGTCTCAAATTCCACCGCGAACAGCTCCCCCTTATCGAGATATTCCTGGGCAAAATCCTTCACGACACAGGCCACGCCCAGATTTTTCAGCGCAAACTGCACCAGCATATCGCTGGTGGCCAGCTCGATTTCCGGCTGCACCGCCACACCTTGGGCCCGCAAAAATTCGTCAATGTACGTTCTGGTGCTGGTATGCTTTTCCAGATAGACCAGCGGCAGCTCCTTCAGCAGGCTCCAGGCATGTACCCGCCCCTTCAGCTTTGCAAACCGCTCTCCGGCCACAAAAATATCCTGTATCCTCCGCACCTGAACAGCGCCGTAGCCCTTTTTCGCGGTAAAGGGGGCAGTCACCAGCCCGAAATCAATTTTTCCTTCGGCAAGATACCGAAGAGTCTCCGGGGTAGGCCCGTTGGTGACCGTCAGCCGGATTCCGGGATACGTCTCATGGAATTTCTGCAAAAAAGGCAGCAGATAAAACCGCAGCGTCATATCACTGGCACCGATCCGTATCTCTCCTATTTCCATATTGATCATCTCCCGGATCTTCCGTTCTCCGGTCTGTATCTCCTCATAGCCCCGGCGCACGTATGCATACAGCACCTCTCCCGCCGGCGTCAGGTGTACCCCTTTCCCGGTACGCACAAAAAGCTCCGTCCCCAACGCCCGCTCCAGACTCCGCACGGCCTGGCTCACCGCCGGCTGTGTGATGGAAAGCTCCTCCGCCGCCAGGGTGATTCCCCCCAGCTTGCCTACATAATAAAATATTTTATAATATTCCAGATTTACGTTCATGCCCTATTTGCTCTCAACCCTTCTCATATTCTAAAAAAATGTGCTTCACACACCCTCGCGCCTTCCATATACCCTCAATAAAGCACATTTTTTCTGCGCCAAACTTTCCTTTATCATAAAAATGCTGCCAAACTCCACGTTTTGCAGCATTTTCTTTCCATTCACATTCATATACTTTTCCAAAAGCTCAGCAACCGTACACGCATTGCGGCTTCTGCAAATCCAACGCACGTTCCTTACACATTGATTTCCACTTCTACTCCGAGAAGCTCTCTGTTCTCCTCCAGCACCGGATTTACGACATTCTTTACGAAGGCCTCTACCTGCTCTTTGGAGCGTCCCACATACCGGGACGGATCCATGGATTTCTTGAGATCCTCCAAAGACATGTTGAAGGACGGATCTGCTGCGATCAGCTCCAGAAGGTTGTTTTCTTTGCCCTCTTCCTTTACATTTCTACCCGCTTCCATGGACAGGGTACGGATCTTCTCATGCAGCTCCTGGCGGTCTCCGCCGGCCTTCACCGCATCCATCATAATATTTTCCGTCGCCATAAACGGCAGCTCTGACATCAGGCGCTTTTCGATTACCTTTGGATATACCTTCAGTCCGTCCGTGACATTCAGACAAAGGTCCAAAATACCGTCCACCGCCAGAAATCCTTCCGGAATGGAAAGCCGCTTATTCGCGGAATCATCCAGGGTGCGCTCAAACCACTGACAAGAGGAGGTGATGGCCGGATTCAGCGCGTCACAGATCACATATCTGGAAAGGGATGCGATACGCTCGCTTCTCATCGGATTGCGCTTGTAAGCCATAGCGGAGGAACCGATCTGCGTCTTCTCGAAGGGCTCCTCAACCTCCTTCAGATGCTGCAGCAGACGAATATCATTTGACATCTTATGCGCGCTGGCTGCAATACCCGCCAAAACATTCAGCACCCTCGTATCTGTCTTTCTGGAATACGTCTGTCCGGAAACTGCTACGCAGGAAGTGAAGCCCATCTTCTCTGCGATCATCGGATCAATCCGGTCGATCTTCTCCTGGTCTCCGTCAAAAAGCTCCAGGAAGCTGGCCTGCGTACCGGTGGTTCCCTTGGAACCCAGCAGCTTCATCGTAGAAAGCACATAATCCAGATCCTCAAGATCCATCAGAAATTCCTGCGCCCAAAGCGTTGCACGCTTGCCAACCGTAGTCGGCTGAGCCGGCTGAAAATGGGTAAATGCCAGTGTCGGAAGCTCCTTATACTGCTGTGCAAAATCTGCAAGCTGAGCGATCACATTCACCAGCTTCTTCTTCACGAGACGAAGCGCCTCTGTCATCACAATAATATCCGTATTGTCTCCCACGTAGCAGGAGGTCGCACCCAGATGAATGATCGGCTTCGCCTTCGGGCACTGCACCCCGTATGCATAAACGTGGGACATAACATCGTGGCGCACCACCTTTTCCCGTGCCTTTGCCACATCGTAATTAATATCGTTCTGAAATGCTTTCAGCTCCGCGATCTGTTCGTCCGTAATATCAAGTCCAAGTTCCTTTTCTGTTTCAGCCAGTGCGATCCACAGCTTTCTCCAGGTGCGGAATTTCATATCCGGTGAAAAAATGTACTGCATCTCCTTGCTGGCATAACGCTCTGACAGCGGGCTTTGATATCTGTCTGTGCTCATATGTTTCTCCTTAT
>JAUNGD010000046.1 GCA_030524705.1 Lachnospiraceae bacterium
GCTTTACCTTCCGCTGGTCGGCGCTCCCAACTTCCATAAAGCGCCCCACCGGGAGCTTTTAACGGATGTGGATAATGTGAAACAGTTTTTAACCGATGAAGGCATCGGAAGTTTTTCAGAGCTTGACGCTTTTGCGGAAAAAATGGAAAAGGGGAAACAGAAATCCAATCAATCCTATCAATCAAAAGCGGCGAAGCTGCGGCGTCTGAAGGAACTTGCGGAAATGTTCACAGAGTATGGGCCGTACATGGAAATCCGGAAGGAATACAAGGGCATGGGCGGATTAAAAGCAATCCGTTTCCAGTCGCAGCATAAGGAGGAACTGGAACGGGAGCAAGAACTGCGCTGCAGGATACTCAGCCGGCTGAAAGACGGGGAAAAGATTGCACCAAAGAAATGGGAAGGGGAGATAAAAGAGCTGGAAGAGGACTGCCGGGGACTGGCAAAAAAATCCGGGGAACAGACCTTCCGCCTTGCCTTTGCCGAGGTTGTCCGCTACAACAGGAAGATGTTTGAAGTGGAGCAGGACAGGGGAGACAGGAATGGGGAACGGAACAGACAGGCAGCACAGGGGCAGCAAAAGCAGAAGAACCGGAAGAAAGGCATGGAATTGTGACGGTTCCGGTAATACAGGAAAGGAAATGCTGTGATTGGATACAGCGACAGGAGCAGGCCGCTGGGGTATCCGGCGGCGGAAAGGAGAAAGCAATGACAGCAGGTTGCAGAAGTAACAGGAAGATTGTTTATTTAACGGGCAGGTTGGCAGAGGGGCAATCCCCCTGTGGTGGCTGTGCCGATGGAGGGACTTAATGCAGGAAAGAAAGGCAGGGCGGAGGGAAACGATCCGCTATGTGGTGGAGCGGGTATATTCCGGCACCGAGAGCATGGAGCGTGTACTGACTACCGTAAGTGAGGAAGCGGCACGGAAGAACGTGGAAGAAAAGCTGAAAAACAGCGGGAAAAAATGAGGGGAGTGACAGGAAAAGCACAGGGGGAATCTGGAAAAATATCAGAAAAATATCAAAGAAATATCAGAAACAGGGAATTTATTGTTGATGGCGGGGGCAGGAGCGGCTATAATGATGGTAGCGTATTTCTGTCCCTGTATATTGATAAACGGGAGGCCAATATGCAGAAAACAGGAAGAAAAGAAACATGGGCAGCACTTTACGCAAGACTGTCAACGGACGATGGGAACGTGGGCGAGAGCATGAGCATCCAGAGCCAGAAAGCCATCTTGGAGCGCAAGGCAAAGGAAATGGGCATCCACAGTTATCAGTTTTATGTGGATGACGGTTATTCCGGGACGAATTTCAACCGCCCTTCTTTCCGGCAAATGATAGCGGACATTGAAGCGGGATATGTAAACTGCGTTATTACAAAGGATCTGTCGAGACTGGGCAGGAATTATCTGGAGAGCGGCGCATATATCGAAGTATTTTTCCCGCAGCACCATGTACGTTACGTTGCGGTCAATGACGGCGTGGACTCCGCAAACAGCGGGGAGATGGATATCGCACCATTCAAAAATATCCTCAATGAGTTTTACTCAAGGGATATTTCCAAAAAGGTAAAATCCGGCAGGTACGTCCGGGCGAGCCAGGGGAAATTTATGGGAACCTACGCACCCACTGTCCGCTATATTTTCCGGCTTGCCCTGCAGGGCATGGGTAACAACAAAATCGGGAAAATCCTTTATGATGAGAAAATCCCGAAGCCTGCGTATTACAAGCAGGAGGCGTTTGGAAAGTTTCTGGTGGCGGAGGATGATATGTATAACTGGAAACAGGAGACGATCATCCGTATTCTAAGGAACCCGCTATATAAAGGCTACTTTTGGGTACAGAAATGTGACAAGAAGCACTTTAAACAGCAGGGGCGGGGCTATATCCCCATGAAAGACCGCACCATTATCCCAAGCAGCCATGAAGCCATTGTGGATGAGCATACATGGGATACCGTGCAGGAAATCCTTGACCGGCATACGAAAGTAAAACCATGCACGTCCGGTTATGACAACAAATTCCGTGGCATCTTAAAATGTGCGGACTGCGGCAGCAACCTGATGATACATACGGACGGGAGGAACCCGGACAGGCCGCTTCTGGAGCGGACATATTATCAGTGTCGGATTTACCGGGTGAGGGGAACAAAGTTCTGCAGCCAGCACCGCATCAGTGCCGGGGCGTTGGAAGAACTGGTATTGTCCGACATCCAGTACCATGCCGGGAAAGTCATAAAAAACCGGGAAAAATTCATGCGTAAGGTGTTAGGACAGATGGATACGGCAACGGAATACAGCCAGAAAAATCTCCATAAAAAAGTGGGGGAACTGGAGAAAAAACTCCGGGAATCCGACAGTAAATTCATCCGTCTGTACGAGGATTTATCGAAGCGGCTCATATCGGAAGAACAGTTCCGGATGCTGTCCGCCCATTTTGAGCAGGAAAAGAAAGAATACACAGAAGAAATAGAAAAACTGAACACTATGGCCGACAATCTGGAGGACAGCGCCTGCAAAGCGGAGCAGCTTGCCAATGAGATGGCGGAATGTGCAGAGATCAAAGAGCTGACCACAGCCATAGTGAACCGTCTGATAGAAAAGATTGAGGTATCGGAACCTCAGACCATCAATGGGGAGAAAGTCCAGAATATCCGGATTTTCTACAAGTTTGTTGGTGAAATCAATTAAAAAATCCATTATGTACCTATAATACAAGGGCGAGGGATTTTTCAGTAAAAGACCCAGAGCATATCGTTTATTCTAAGTCAATAGAGTACGAGGACTACTACGAGCATAGCCTGTATGTAGACGGTTATTCGGAAAAACCTCTGAAACTTTCGGAAAACGCGTTTGAAGGCACTTTGTATTCTTCTTTTGAGGATACAGGAACCTTCTATTATATAGAATATGTGAGAGAAACAAAGCAGTTAGATGAATATGTAGAAAATACTTATGCTGTTTTGGATGCAGAAATTGAGGAACCGGATTACGACGATATAAAATATAAAAATGATTATGAGCTGTATGAATTGAATTATGAAGTATATGAGGAGGCTCAGGAACGAATCGACTTATTGGAAGATTTATCAGAAATTGAATATGTGGACAGTCAATATTCGTTATACTATTACGATGCTTCTGCTGGAGAAGCGGCGTTGATTTCGGAACAGCTTGAAAATGATAAAATACCCTGCGAGTTAGCGTATTCGAATCATCATTTAGCTGCGGCATATTTCAAAAGGGATAGCAGACCGGAAAAAATAAATATTGATACGCTTCTAACGGGATATGATGGAAGCTATGAGCATGCGGAACAGCTTGTGAGGAATTATATAAATAATTCTATAAAATTAGATGTCTGCTATTGTACGGTTGATGGAAGTGAGGAACAAGTGCTGTCTGAAAGTCCGGGCAGTCTTATTATGGAAAGAAATGATATGCAGTCTGTATATCTGCAGATTGAGATTTATAATAATGGACAGAATATTGCATTTTTGGGAGGAGGATACAATGAAAATGCGGAATGGGCAGCAAGTACTGATATTCTTGCTGCAGATATAAAGAATAAAAAAATTGGTGCACTGCAGAAAATTACGTCAAGTGGGCCGGCTCATATGGGGACTGCAGGAGATCATTTATTATATTACAGTAATAGTGGGGAGGAAATTTATCTGTATATGGGAGGTCGGCATATATTAGCAGCAGAGGCAGGATATTCGACGTTTAACTGGTACAAGGATGGCAGCGCGCTTGTGCTGACGGATTACGATTATACATATGGCGGAACACTTGTAAAGATCAGCGAAAGCGGAGAAAAAGAGCGGATTTTGGAAGAGGTAAAATCTTTTGAAGCGTTAGATGATGGGAAAATTGTATATTTATCCGGTGAAAAACTAAAGGTATTTGACGGAAAAGAAAGCAGGATTGTCGCGTATGATGTGGATAATTTCTGGTGCCTGGCTCAAAGCTATTTATTGAAGGAGGAACGGAGATATATCTGCTAAGTAAAAACAGGAGGAGTTAGGCAGGAGTGGGCGATATGTTAAAAAAAGCTAAGGTTTTTCTGGGAGTGGTATTAATTTTAGGTTCAAAGTATGTTTGCGCCAAAGGTGAAACCGTTAATAAAAATATTTTTACGGAATATCTCTCTTTGGAGGGGCAGAGCTATATGGCTCTTTCAAAAGAATTTGGAAAGATATTAAATAATAATGATGAAAAAACAGGATGTATAGGAAAGCAGTTTGATACATTTGGTGAGGGATGGATTATGTATTTTTATTACGGATTGAGGGAAAAAGGGATTTTAGAGGCACCAATTCTGACATATTATCATGCAGCAGAAGATGAAATACAAGGCTCGTTGGACAAACTAATTCAAATATATGGGGCATATGACAGTTTTTGTACGGATGAAGGCGGAGAGGAAACATATTATTGGAAGAATGTGGAACACGGCCAATATGATATGAAATATATTATTGACAGATCGGCCAACGATCAGGTTAATATTGTTTTTTGCAATATACTTGATGGGGATTTTTTGCAAAAAGATGAACGGATAAAACGATATAATGAAAAGAAAAAGGATGCTATGAAAAATGGTACGGCCGGAGCTGTGGAGATTACCGTGAAAGGTGAAACCTTTGGCGTTTTTTCATTGGATGAAAACATGGATGTAGTTATAGGCGACACTAATATTTGTCGAATAGAAGATGGCAGCTGTCGGATGATTGAAGCAAAATGCCCTAATCATATTTGTATTGATACGGGACGGATTACAAAAAGTGGAGAAACTATTGTATGTCTTCCTAATGAAGTGGTCATACAATGTGTTCTGCAGAAAGCCGGAGATGAAAACGATGTGGATATAATAACGTGGTAGAGAAAAATCTTGTACTCCGGGTGATAAAAAATCATATGTATGGGGAGACAGCTTTATATGTATATTTTAAAAAGGGAAAAAAGTTTGATTATGCCACTGATATGCCTGCTTTTTCTGTATCTTGCAGGCATTCCGGTTCATGCATCTGCACATCGAAACAATAAAATAGAAGGCTTCACAGGATATTTTCTTTGTGAGACGAAAACGATAAGGGAGTATGACAATCCACAAGTTTTTTCTCTGCGTTTTAACGGAGAGGGGCAGCTGCAGAGATACAGTGGCATGCTTTATGGAACAACGGGCACTACTGTATATTATGATTATACGTCTTTTTCTGTTAAAGGAAACGTTTTGACCTGCAAATATGAGGAGGCGTATGGATACGACGGAAGGATAGAGGAGATTGAACCAGGCAGTCATCAATATGTTTTGAATGAGGATGGGAGTATTACAGCAGAAAATCATATCTGGTACAGACGTAAGGAAGAAAGTGCACAGGAAAATGTGAGATCCCGGGTACTTTTGTCTGTGAGAGATCTTGATTTTCCGTGCGGAGATTATACTGCGGATACAACATTTCTGGGGGTACAGGAATTATCGAGAAGATCAATAGAAAAGATTGTCTTTCTGGATACTCTTGAAGGAACGCCGGAGTATACATGGGATGTTTCAGAAGCGCAGGATGGCAGTGTGGAGTTGTGGATGGAAAGAGGAAATAATGGCTGTCAGGTCTTCATTGCGGCAAATGGAGGTGTGATTGCAAATTATTGTTCAAATGATTTATTCCGTCTTTGTACAAATCTGACGGAGATTGATTTTAACGCTGCTTTTGATGTGAGCGGAACCAGTGATTTTTCCCATATGTTTCGTGACTGCCGAAATTTATCGAGTATAAGGGGAATGAACTTCTGGGATACGGCAGCGGCGTATGATATGAATTCTATGTTCCGTGGATGCGAAAATGTCAGAGAACTGGATCTGCGGGATTTTACGACAGATGGGGTCTGGGATATGTCCCGAATGTTTTATGGGTGCAGAAATCTGGAAAGTCTCAGAATAGAAAATTTGGTATTGGAAGGAACTACTGTAGATATTTTTACCGGAACCAGATGGGAGGACAGTTCCCCGCTGCTGGATTATAGTGCTTCAGGGGTTTCTACGGCATGTATTCTGAACACGGATATTTCGATTAGGGATCCCCGTTTGAGAGCACCTGTAATTACAGAATACGATAACATATTAAAGGAGCTTAGCAAAGGCCGGATAAATAGTTGGGGTGCGTGGCTATATACAAACTACTATATCTTTTACAGTATGCAGGATATTAATGGTGATGGCATTCCAGAATTGATCGTTCGGACAGATACAGAAGGCGTGTATAAGTTTACACTCTATTATTTTGATGTTGCTTCATGTACGGCGCGGATGGTAAGGAGAGGAAGCTTTCAGTCTGATTGGCCTGAGCTGTATCTGTATCCAGATGAACATATTCTGAGCTGCTATGGGTCGGCAGGCGACTGCATATTTAAAATGGAGGATTCGGAAGTATACGAATTATCGAATTATAATGTGAGCGGATTGTGGTGTGAAACTTTAGACTATACCTTTGTGAAGCCTGATTGCATAGAATATTGTGAAACGGATCTTTTGGGGGATGGTTCGGAAAACACCGTTGAGATTTATGGCCTGACTAATCCGGACGGATGTTATAATTATATTGGAATTTATGTTGACAGCACCAGGATATTTGGAAAAAAGCTGAACGGAAGGTCTTCTTGGATTGATCAGGAGATGTTTTATATAGAGCGTACCGAAAAAAATAATCCAGAGGAGACAGAAGCGGATGATGAAGCAGAAGAAGCGGATATAGTTAAACGCCGTGCCGACTATTTTTACATTCATATAGGTTCTGTCAGCTCAAGTGAATATACGGCTGTTCTGGAATATGATAATAATTCTTTGTCAGAAAAGCTGATACTGTCAGATTTTATAGATGAGACTCAGCTTAGAGGTGATGATAATAACAACAGTTACTTTTCGGTATCAGTTGGATCTGATGGAGAGCTGAAAGTAACGTTTTATCTGAATACATATGGGCTGGGAGAAGAACTTGAATTTTCAGTTGATTTTGACGCATATGTGTCTTCGGAATTCTGCCAGCGAACCTTTATAGCGGATATTGATGATATATGGTTCGAGTCGCAGAATGTAACAGCGAAAAAGAAGTTTTGCGTTTATAAAAGAGTGGGAGAGACAGAGGAAGCATATACCGTAAATGCGGGTGATACCGTCCAATATGACAAAATATGGCTTTCTAACGGTTATATTTGGGTGCGGGTTGAAAATATACTCGGCCAAAAAGGATGGATACCGGCGGGTCGTGAGGTGCTGCTTCAGGAAGTACCGGAAACGGAGGAGGTGTCTCTGGAGAGTGGGATATTGGATATGTCTCAGCATACGGAATATTTCAACCTGGATATGCCTGCAGCAGAGATACTGTACCAGCTGGGTATACAGTATTACAGTGAGGAGGATTATGACACGGCAGAAATTTATTTTGATTTGATCCAGGAAGAAAGCTCCTGCTATGAACTGGCCCAGGAATGGCTGGCCGAACTTAGAGAGATGCGGGATAGCCGGACGGAAGAGGATGGGGTATATTTCGATGAAAGTAAGGCAGAAGAAACAGGAGAGTTTATTTTTGCTGACAGTGACAGTCGGTATCTTACGGTAGAAGATTTAAAGGGGCTGGATGCACAGACTCTGCGGTGTGCCAGAAATGAGATTTATGCAAGGCATGGAAGACGTTTTAATGACCAGGAGCTGCAGAGCTATTTTGATGGAAAATCCTGGTATCAGGGAACGATTGAACCGGAAGAATTTCAGGAAAGTATGCTTTCTGATATTGAACGGAAAAATGCAGAACTGATCTTACATTATGAGAATGGAGAGGGATGAGAATAGGTTTGTATAAAAAAATAATTTTTTTATTTGTATTTTGTTTGATATGTTCATCTAAAGTATATGCACAGATGGAAGGTGATGGCTATAATAGTTCAAAGGCTGCTTTGGAAGCATATATTTGTGCAATGAAAGCAGGCGATATAGACGAGATGCTCTCTGTATTTGCTATTGAAACATATGCTGCTCATTACAATTTAGAGCAAACAATTGAAAAAACAGGCACTTATACGGCTCAAAATTTATTGCCGCCTACAAATGAGTTGGCAAAACAGCTTAATATTGAATTGCGCCGTAAAGAAGTAATGGAAGAGATAAGAAAAGCTTATCTATTTTGGCCGATAGAAGTCGGTGGGTATTCAAACCCGTATGAAATACCGATACCGGTAAATTCGACAGCCGCAGCTTTTTTTGATGAACTTTTTCCATTGGATGTGAAAAGTTTATATGCGTCCATACAATTCAACGGAGAATTTTATATGCTGAATGAATTACTTGAAGAACAATGGGACAGCTATTATAGTGAAGAAAATACTATCATTCGTGAGCGAACCAGAGAATGTTTAGGGGCCGATGAATATACTTCTGAAGCAGCGGCTTTAAAAATTGATTTTCCGTTTTTATCTCAGACATTAGAAGAGAATTGGACGGTGTTGTTCATGGCTGATACTGTCAGATATGGAGATAGATGGTACATTTTAGATCTCCAGGGAGAGATTGGAAAGTGGCTTGGTTACAGTCAATTAACAGGGGGATGGGGAAAATAAATATGCAAATACGGGGAATTACGAAAAGAAAAATAAGAGTGTTTTTAATATGGTCTGTAATGTTATCTTGTATAAGTGTTTATGCAGATAATGGCATAGCTGAACAGAAAAATATAATGCAAGAAAACAGTAAGGATGATAGTTTTTCGGACGGAGAAATATTATCTTTGCAAAATGACGATAAGGTAGAAGGAGAAGGATATTTGACATCCCGGGAAGCGGTTGCAGCTTATATTGAGGCAATTAAATCTTGTAATATAGAAAAAATAATTTCAACATTTGCGGTAGAATCGTATGTTGATTATTTTGACTTTGATTCTTTAATAGAAACAAATGAAAAATATATGCCATATATAATGTTTCTTCCGCAGCGGGATGAACTGGCAAGAAAAATCAACATTGAGAATAGACGTTCGAATATCATTACTGAAATAGCAAATTCATATAAAAACTATGCGTTATCTTCTGATCATAATTATGATAATTCTTTTTCATATTTACTCACGGATTTCGGCACTGCCGAAAATATGATGGATAAAATTTTTGCAAATGATGTTGAAAAGTTATATTCTTCGATTTTGTTTACAGGGGAATTCGTTGATCAGGAATATGAAGAATATGAAAATTTTGAACATTTAGGAGCTGATGAAATAAGCACAGAGGTTGCGGTAATTGAAATGGGGGGACAAAGGAAACTGTTATATATGCATACAGTAAGATATGGGGACAAATGGTATATGTTGAACACAGCAGTACCAGAGTAGAACTGGGAGAAAGACCGTTGTGTCTCCGGTGGTTTTAGCAATGTAATCCTTATCCTGCTTCCGCGGTTTTCTATGCGCCGGGCGGGATATTGCTGGTTGCATCGGTAATGTGCGGTCTGGTATACTGGCAGTACAAGGGCAGGGGAAAGGAATCTTAGCCGTATCTTTGCCGGGGCTGTGATAGAATATGTTCGGGTATGATGAGCCGGCCGGCTTGCTTCCCGTTTGGACGACGATGAACTGCCCGGGAATCAAAGTGAAGTGAATCTGAGTCTGGAGGTGAACTGTATGGAACGATATGATGAAACTGCAAAGGATCTGTTATTTACCATGGCAGTACTTACAGTGTCCTTTCTGATCAATGTTTTTATACAGAGATTTTTCCTGACTCCGTCGCTTATCCCAACCATCTTTGTGCTCGGTGTATTTCTGGTATCCCTGAAAACCCGGGGGTATCTGTGGGGAGTTCTGGCTTCCCTGCTCAGTGTGGTCGCCGTCAATTATGCATTTACCTATCCGTACTATGCCTTCGGTTTTTCATTGCCGGAAAGTCTGCCGACTGCCGTCATTATGCTGATTGTCGCCACAATGACCAGTACGCTGACCACGAAGGTAAAAGCCCATGAAAAAATGAAGGCAGAAACGGAAAGGGAAAAAATGCGGGCGAATCTGCTGCGGGCGATCTCCCATGACCTGCGGACGCCGCTTACGTCCATATACGGTTCCACTTCAGCCATCATCGACAATTATGATATTTTGCCGAAGGAGCAGCAGATCAGGCTGCTGGAGGAGGTGCGGGGGGATTCCCAGTGGCTGATACGCATGGTGGAAAATCTTCTGTCCGTCACCAGAATTGACGGAGGAAAGGTTCAGGTCATGAAGGTGTCTACGGTTCTGGAAGAGCTGATAGACGCGACTCTGATCAAATTCCGCAAGCAGTATCCGAATCAGGAGGTGCAGGTATCCATCCCGGAGGAGTTTATCAGCATTCCCATGGATGCCATGCTGATGGAGCAGGTGCTGATCAATCTTCTGGAGAATGCCGTTCTTCACGCAAAGGGGATGACAGAGCTTTCGCTGACGGTCCGTACTTCGGGTAATCGGGCCGTTTTTGAGGTGGCAGATAACGGATGCGGCATTGCCCGGGATAAAATCGGCAAGCTGTTTACGGGTTATCTGGACAGAGGCAGTGCAATAGCCGATGGCCAGCGGAATAATATGGGGATCGGACTTTCTGTATGCGCGACGATTGTGAAGGCTCATGGAGGCGTGATCGAAGCAGAAAACAGAAAAAGCGGAGGAGCTGTTTTCCGGTTTTCGCTGGAGATGGAGGAGCTTTCTTATGAGCAATAACAAATATAAGGTTCTGGTGGTGGAGGATGAATCCAATATCCGCAGCTTTATGCGGACGATTTTGGAGGCAAATGAATATCAGGTGCTGCTGGCCGGGACCTGCCGGCAGGGAGAAATGATGTTTACCTCCCATCAGCCGGACTTGGTTATTCTGGATCTGGGACTTCCAGACCGGGATGGGCTGGAATTTATTTCCTTCGCCAGACACACGTCGGCTGTGCCGGTCATTGTTTTGTCTGCCAGAGCCAATGAGTCAGACAAGGTGGAGGCCCTGGATCAGGGCGCCAATGATTATATAACAAAGCCCTTCGGCACTGCCGAGCTGCTGGCGAGGGTGAGGGCGGCGCTGCGGAACAGCCGTCACAGCCAGGAGATGGGGGCCGTGCCGGGAGGAAAATTTATTCTGAAGGATATGGAGATTGATTATGACAGGCGGTTGGTCCTGATCGGCGGAAGAGAGGTAAAGCTGACTCAGACGGAGTATAATATTGTCACGATTCTCTCGGAGCATGCCGGAAAGGTGATGACCTACGCTGCGATCATCCAGGCCGTTTGGGGGAATGCCGATTCCGGCAGCATTAAAAAGCTTCAGGTAAATATGGCAAATATCAGAAAAAAGCTGGCCGAGAAGCCGGGAGACAACCGCTATATCGTGAATGAACTCGGGGTTGGATACAGAATGCATGAGGGATAGACAGTAAACAACGGGCAGGGCGCGGATTCATTTATAACAAACTGGACTGTTTAAAAATATTTAAAGTGGTTATTTTAAAATGACCAGATTGGAATATAATGTCTTCTAAACAAGACATTATAGAAAGAGGGAATCATGAATGAATAACCAGAAAACGCTTCCTGTAAAAGTAATTACAATTACAGCAATGCTTACCGCATTGAATGTTGTGCTCAGCTCCTTTGGACTTCCTGTTCCGGGCGGGCATCTTTACCTGAATGATATTGTTATCTGTACCGCGGCTATTTTGTTGCCTCCATTCCCAGCATTTGTGGTAGGAGGTATCGGTGCATTTCTTGGTGACTTTTTCTTTTATCCGGCGCCGATGTTTGTATCCCTTGTGACCCATGGCCTGCAGGCAGTGGTGATTTCCCTGTGTGTACACCGCTTTTTTGCGAAAAAGGAGCTGGCAGGATCCGTGATCGGCGTGACGCTGGGAGCGGTCATCATGGTAGTTGGATATTCCTTGGGCCGCGCATTTATCTACAGCACGCCGGAGTATGCGATCATGAAGCTGCCGTTCCAGATTCTTCAGGCGGCAGTCGGAGCAGTGATGTCCATCGTGCTTTGCTATGGAGTGAAGCTGAAAAAGACGCTGGAAAAAGCGGGGCTGCTGGCATAAACAGAATAAAAATGAATGGTTATAAAGCGCTTTCTGCCTTTCAGGGCAGAGGCGCTTTTTGCATGCGGCGGCGCGGCAAAAGTATGCTTCCTTGAAGAAAATGAAGGCGCGGAGATGTGCGAAGCACACTTTTATTCTCTGGGGGAGAAGCACGCAAAGGCGTTGACCCTGCGCCCCGTTCTTCGGTATAATAAAATTCGATATAAAGCAGCGTGAAACGGAAGCAAAACAGCGAAAACGGGAAGAATAATATGGAACGGGAACAAAAGGAGGCCTCACTGCGTCAGGGAAAAAGCCTGCGCCGAAGTGTAGAGGATGAAGCTGCGGGAATGCGGCTGGAGCATTACCTGAGACAGAACCTGGGCTTTACAAAGGCCCAGATCCGGGGAATGAAATTCAGAGAAAACGGTCTGGTGCTGAATGGCAGCCGGGTGAGGGTCAGCCAGACCCTGCAAAGGGGCGATGTGCTGGAAATTCAGCTTGAAAAAGAAGAGATGGGTTCGAATCACCTGGAGGCGGCGGAGGGGACGCCGGACATCCTTTATGAAGACGCCGATCTGCTGGCGGTCTGGAAGGAGTCAGGGTTGGCACTGCACCCGGCGCACGGGCATTACCGGGATACGTTGTCAAATCAGGTGCATGCGTATTTTCAAAGCCGGGGCGAGCAGGTGCGGATCCGCAGTATCGGCCGGCTGGATAAGGATACCAGCGGGATTATAGTGTTTGCGAAAAATCAGGTAGCGGCGGCGCGGCTGTGGCAGCAGAAGGAGGAGGGAGTCTTCTGGAAGGAATATCTGGCAGTATGCCGGGGAAACTTTGCCTGCGGGATAGAACAAAGTGTGCGGCCCGCCGGAGAAGAATTTGCCTGCAAGGCGGAGCAAGGTGTGCAGCCAGCCAGAGAAGATTTTGCCTGCGGGATAGAGCAAAAGGTGCAGCCTGCCGGAGGCTGGCAGAGGATCTCGGCTCCCATCGCGCCCTTGCCGGGGGACAAAATGAAAATGTGCGTGTCACCGGAGGGAAAGCCGGCGGTGACGTATTTTCGCATACTGCGGCAGACAGAGGACGCGGCGCTTTTGCAGGTGCGTATCGAGACCGGGCGGACCCATCAGATACGGGTGCATATGGCTTCCATCGGACATCCCGTGGAGGGTGACATTTTATATGGAAGGGAGAGCCTGCAGGGGGATACGGCGGATAGGTTCAATATTCCCGGGAGGCTGAAGCTTTGCGCCTGGAGGACAGAGCTGCTTCAGCCCTTTTCCGGGGAAAAAATTGTGATTTCAAGGGCAGACAGATAAGGCGGGCTGCTTGACAATGGGGGATGTGTGCAGTAATATAGTTAAGAAAATAAACCATTAAGAAAATAAACAAAATTTTGCTTTGGGGCGTGCAGGAGGGGCGAAAACAATTATGACGAAGAAAGAAGAACTGAGCGAAGCGCTGCTGGACGGCTGGCTTTCTATGTCTATGTCCATATGGAATGAACGGCTGGTGACGGCGATGACGTACAACGAATCCATGGTCTGCAATCAGCTTTATAAGCAGCGCTGCCGGCAGGCCGAGCCGCTGACGGCCACGGATCTCTGCGCCAGGCTGCAGATACGAAAGCCTCAGATGAATGTGATTCTGAACCGTCTGGAAAAGACGGGGATGATCGAGCGCGTGCGTTCGCTGACGGATAAGCGAAACGTTCATATCCTGCTGACGGAGAAGGGCGTACCGATCTATGAGAAGGCCCATCGGGAAATCCTGCGCCTGCCGGAGGCGGTGATCAACCGGCTGGGGGAGGAAAAGATCAGGACCTTTGCAGCGACGATGAAGGAAGTGGCAGCCTGCTTTGACGAGATGATGAAGGAATAAAGACAGGTGCGTCCGCTTTGATGAGATGATGAAGAAATAAAGACAGGTGCGTCTGCTTTGACGAAATGATGAAGGAATAAGGATAGATGTGCCGGTTTTGATGAAATGATAAAAGAACGAGGACAGAGGAGTAAGTATTTATGAAAAAAGAGATTTTGAATCGTATCAATGCCCTGATCCTGCAGGTGCTGTTCCGGGGCTTCCGGGTGCTGTACAAAAACGACGGCCGGGTAAGGAAGGAAATCGACAGCTGGAACGACGGTCTTACCCTGAAGCTGGTGTGCGGGCCGGGAGGCGCAGTGCTGGCGATGAGAAAAAGCGAGCGTTCCGGCGTGGCAAGGCTGCAGCGGGCACAGCGCACCGCCATCACCATGCGTTTCAAATCCGTGGAGGGCGCGTTTCGGGTGCTGACCGGGCAGATAGGGGTATCGGAGGCGTATGCAGAGCATTTGTTTATGCTGGAGGGCGATATTTACCAGACCATGAGCTTTGTGCGCTGCGTGGAATATGCGGAGGCGTACCTGTTCCCGAAGGTTTGGTCGGGGCGCATTTTAAAAGAGGTGCCGGAGAAGAAAATGAGCGCGCTTAAGGTGTACGCTCTGATATTGCTGGAAAACACACGGTAGCGCAGGGCGCGTTTGATTAAAAACATTTGAAGGGATAGCGGATGTGCGAACAGCCGGTACCCGTCTGGATATAGGAGGAAAGTATGAAATATTTTGAGTTTACAAATCCCACCAAACTCTGCTCCGGCAAGGGCGCGCTGGAGAATCTTGCGTATGAGCTGGAAATGCTGGGAGCCAGCCACCCTATGGTGCTGAGCGACGGTATGCTGGAAAAAATCGGCACCCTGAAGCTGGTGACGGATGCATTAAGTGATATGAAGATCGGCCGGATTTTTACGGACATCCCCCGGGACAGCAGCATAGAGACGGTCAATCGGATTGCCCGGGAGTACCGGGATTTTGAGTGCGATGCGCTGGTGGCCCTGGGAGGCGGCAGCGTGCTGGATACGGCGAAGGGCGTGCGGCTTCTGATCAGCCAGGACGCGGATGATCTGCTGGAGCTGATGGGCTGCGAGTGCATTCCGAAGGGAAATTATGTGCCGTTTGTTGCGATTCCGACCACGGCGGGTACCGGCAGCGAGGCTACGGCGGTGGCGGTCATCAAAAACCCGGCGCTGAATATCAAGATGGAATATATTTCTGCACAGCTTCTGCCGGATACGGCGATCCTGGATCCACGGATGACGGCGACGCTTCCGCCGAGGATCACAGCCTCTACGGGGATGGATACGCTGTGCCATGCAATTGAAGCATATAGCTGCCAGCAGAAAAATCCCGTCAGTGATGCGTATGCGACGGCGGCCATCGAGCTTGTGAGAAAAAATCTGGTGCGGGCGGTGCGCTTCGGAGCGTCTAAGGAGGCCCGGGCGTCCATGGCGAATGCCAGCTTCCTGGCGGGAGCGGCCTTCAGCAACAGTATGGTGGGAATCGTACACGCCATCGGCCACGCATTGGGAGGCGTGTGCCGCGTTCCCCACGGCGATGCCATGAACATTCTGCTTCCGGCGGGAATGATGTACAACCGGAAGGAATGCAGTGATACGTATGCAGAGCTGCTTCTGTATCTGGCCGGGCCGGAGGTATATCTGAAGACGCCGAAGCAAAAGCGTGCCCAGAGGACGATCGCAGAGGTGATCCGGCTGAGGGAGAAGCTGCACCGCATGACCGGGCTGCCTGTCACGCTGAAGGAGGCCGGCGTGGATCCGGCCATGTTCCCGGAGGTGGCAAAGACGGCGCTGAACGACGGGGCGGCGATCGTAAATCCGCGTCAGGTGACGTATGATGCGGTCATCAAAATTCTGGAGGTCAGCTATGGAGATTGAACTGCTGGTAAAAAAACAGAGAGCGTATTTTGAAAAGGGGAAGACCCGAGATATTTCCTGGAGGCTTGCCGCGCTGAAAACGCTGAAAAAGACAATTCTCAAATACGAAAAGGAGATTGATGAGGCGCTTTATGCGGATTTGAGGAAGTCCTCTACTGAAACGTATATGTGCGAGACCGGCATGGTGCTGTCGGAGCTTTCCCATATGATCCGCCACCTGCGGGGCTATGCCCGGGAAAAACAGGTGATCACGCCGCTGGCGCAGTTCCATGCGAAGAGCTTTACCTCGCCGGAGCCCTACGGCGTGGTGCTGGTGATGTCACCCTGGAACTATCCCTTCATGCTGGCAATGGAGCCGCTGATCGGAGCTATCGCCGCGGGCAATTGTGTGATTGTAAAGCCCAGCGCCTATGCGCCGGCTACGGCGGATGTGATCGAAAAAATTTTAGGAGACTGCTTTGCACCGCATTTTGCGGCGGTGGTGAAGGGAGGCCGGGCAGAAAATACGGCGCTTCTGGAGCAGCGCTTTGATTTTATCTTTTTTACAGGCAGCGTGAAGGTAGGAAAGCTGGTCATGGAAAAGGCCTCCCGGAGCCTGACTCCGGTCTGCCTGGAGCTTGGCGGAAAAAGCCCCTGCATCGTAGACAAAACGGCGAATATAAGGCTGGCGGCCAGACGGATCGTTTTTGGAAAATACCTGAATTTAGGGCAGACCTGCGTGGCCCCGGATTATCTGTTTGTGCATGAGGATGTGAAGGAGCGCCTGCTGAAGGAAATTGAAAAATGTATTCGAAAGCAGTTCGGGGCACGGCCTCTGGAAAACCCGGACTATGGCAGGATCGTGAACGAAAAGCATTTTGACAGGCTTTTGGGGCTGATGGAGCACACAACGGTTTCTGTGGGCGGAGAATGCAGAAGAGAGACCTTGCAGATCGAGCCGACGGTGCTGACCGGGATCACTCCCTCCAGCGCAGTTATGCAGGAGGAGATCTTCGGACCGCTGCTGCCGGTGATGACCTTCCGGGAGATCTCCGAGGTCATCAGCTACGTGACCAGGAGAGAAAAACCGCTGGCGCTGTATTTGTTTACGGGGAGCCGTCAGGTGCAGCGGCAAATTTTGAAATACTGCAGCTTCGGCGGAGGCTGCATCAATGATACGATCATCCATCTGGCTACGAGCCGTATGGGCTTCGGAGGGGTCGGCGGAAGCGGCATGGGAAGCTACCACGGAAAGGACAGCTTTGAGCTGTTCAGCCACCGCAGAAGCATCGTAAAAAAATATACATGGATTGATCTTCCAATCCGTTATCAGCCTTACCGCGGATGGAAGAAAATACTGCTGAAAATGTTCCTGAAGTAGGGGATTCTGGAAGAAAAAGTGATAGCTTTTTCTGAAAAGAAGTGCTATTATAATTCGATAGGACATCTGGCAGGGCATAGAGGTTCTGATGCTGATGGTATCAGAACCTTTTTAGCGTACAGGAGATCAGGCTTCCTGTACGGCAAAAGCAGGGAGGAGAATATGGAATACAGAGAGCTTCTGGATTTTCTGGCAATTGCCGAAAAGCTGAAATGCAATACAAGACATTCCTGGACAAGCTCGGGGCGTCACGAAAGCGTGGCGGAGCACAGCTGGAGGCTGGCTTTGATGGCGTATCTTTTAAAGGACGAATTCCCGGGAACTGACATCTCAAAGGTGATCGTGATGGGGCTTTTTCACGACATGGGCGAGGCTGTGACAGGGGATATTCCGGCTTTTGAAAAGACCCAGTCAGATGTGGCGACAGAAGACGACGCGGTTGAGGGACTGCTTTCGAAGCTGCCTGCGGGGCAGAGGGAGGAGCTGCAGACCCTGTTCGCGGAAATGAAAGCGCTGGAAACAGAGGAGGCAAAGCTGTACAAGGCGCTGGATAAGCTGGAGGCTGTGATCCAGCATAATGAAGCAGACGTGTCTACATGGCTGCCATTGGAGTATGAGCTTCAGATGACGTACGGCACAGAGGAATGTGCGTTTTCGGATTACATAAAGGGGCTGCGGGACACGGTGCGGGAGGATTCCCGTATAAAGGCGGAACGGGAAAAGCCGGACCGCAATTAGTGACAGAAACAGAATAAAAACGGGAGAAAAAGAATGGGAAGAGAGCAGATTGTTGTGGCAAAATTCGGCGGCAGTTCTTTGGCGGACGCAGGACAGTTCCGAAAGGTAAAGGAGATACTGGAACAGAATCCGGCCAGAAGATACGTCGTTCCGTCGGCTCCGGGCAGACGCTGCAGTCAGGACGAAAAGGTGACAGACCTGCTGTACCAGTGCTATGAAAAGGCCAGACAGGGAAAGGGCTATATGACCCTTTTGAAAAGAATCAGGGCACGGTATCAGGAGATCATTGACGAACTGGGGCTGGAGGTTTCTCTGGACCGGGAGTTTGCGGTGATTGAGCAGGCTTTTGTGAACCATGCCGGGGAGCAGTATGCTGCCTCCAGGGGAGAGTATCTGAACGGTATTTTGCTGGCGTCCTACCTGGGCTGTGAGTTTGTGGATGCGGCCGAGGTGATCCGCTTCAGCAAGGACGGCGTTTTTGAGGACGAGAGGACGAATTTCTTTCTGCGGGACCGCCTGTCCAGGGCAAAGCGGGCGGTTGTACCGGGGTTTTACGGTGCGGACGACGCGGGAAATATCCATACGTTTTCCAGAGGCGGCTCAGATGTCACAGGAGCTTTGGTCTCCCGGGCCGTACAGGCGGATCTGTATGAGAACTGGACGGATGTACCAGGATTTTTGCTGACGGATCCGGGCATTGTGGAAAATCCGAAAAAAATCAGCGTGATGACCTACTCGGAGCTCCGGGAGCTTTCCTACCGCGGGGCGACGGTGCTGCATGAAGAGGCGGTGTATCCGGTCCGCCGGGAGGGAATTTCCATTCATATCCGCAATACGAACCAGCCGGAGGAGAGCGGTACGCTGATCTGCCGGAGGATCAGGCCGGAGGATGAGGTACCGATCACCGGAATCGCCGGCAAGCGGAATTTTGTCGCGGTCAGTATTGCAAAGAACCGGATGAACGCCCAGATCGGCTTCTGCAAGAAGCTGCTGGAGGCATTTGAGGAGAATCATATCGCCTTCGAGCATATGCCGTCAGGCATTGATACCATCAGCGTTATTCTTCCCCGGGAGGAGTATCAGCAAAAGCAGGATGCCATCATGGATTCTCTGCAGAGGCTGCTGCAGCCGGATAAAATAGAATTGGATGAGGATATGGCTCTGGTCACGGTGGTGGGCAAAGGAATGCGGTCAGTCAGCGGTATTGCGGCCAGGTTTTTCACTGCATTGGGAAACGCAAAGGTGAATATCAAGATGATTGATATGGGCTCCAACGAGATTAACTGTACGATCGGCGTTGCCAATGAAGACTTTGAGACAGCGATCCGGGCGTTGTACGATGAGCTGGTAGAATAGGAGAGGATTGTCATGTATCTGGTATATTTTTTGCTGTGGGTTATTTTTAACGGGCAGATCACGCTGGAGATCTGCCTGTTTGGAATTGTGATAGCGGCTGTCATTTTTGCATTTACCTGTAAATTCATGGATTACAGCCTGGAAAAGGAAAAAAAGGTGCTGCGCAGGAGCCTCGGATTCGTGCGTTATACCGTTGTGCTGGTGAAGGAGATCATAAAAGCAAATTTTGCAGTTATACATATGATTCTTTCCGAGCGTGAGGAGGTAGAGCCGGCGCTGGTCAGCTTTCATTCCGATATGAAGACGGCGACGGGCAAGGCTTTTCTGGCCAATGCGATCACACTGACTCCGGGTACGATCACCGTAACCCTGGAGGATTCGGAATACATCGTGCATTGCTTGGATCAGAGCCTGGCAGAGGGCATGGATGATTCTGTGTTTGTGGAAATGCTTACAAAAATGGAACAGGATTAAGGAGGTTTGAGAAAATGGGCAATGGAATACCGGGACTTGGACAGGCTTATCATGTACTTTTTGTAGCCGCCCTTATTTTTCTGGCCGCAATGGTGGTGCTGTGCCTGATACGGGCGATCATCGGGCCGCGGATCGCGGACCGCATTGTGGCGGTCAATATGATGGGTACGATGGTCATGGTCATCATTGCGATCCTGGCGCTGATGCTGCAGGAGGGCTATCTGGCGGACGTATGCCTCATCTATGCGATGATCAGCTTCCTGGCGGTTATCGTACTTACGAAGGTGTATATGGGAGTTTATCTTGAAAAAAAGGAGAAGGAGGAGAAGGCGCATGGCAGCAATTGAGTGGATTCGTTTCCTGATCGGGGCTTTGCTGCTCCTGTCCGGTCTGGCGATTTTTGCGATTGAGATGGTGGGAGTCTTCCGCTTTAAATATGTGCTGAACCGGATGCACGCCGCGGCGATGGGCGATACGCTAGGGATCGGGTTTTCCCTGGTGGGGCTGATCGTGATGAACGGCCTGAATTTTACCTCATTGAAATTGTTTTTTGTCATTGTCTTTCTGTGGTTTTCGTCTCCCACCTCCTCCCATCTGATTGCACGGCTTGAGGTGACGACGGACGAGGAGCCGAAGAAGCATTACCGCCGGATGACGATTGATGAAGTAGAAAAAGAAATGGCCGCCCGAAATGAAAATGAGACAGAAGAAATGGGGGAAGAATAGTATGCAGGTATTTACGTATATCCTACTGGGCTTTCTTGTGGTTTGCGCAGTTTCGGTGAGCCTGTCGAAAAATCTGCTGAATTCAATTTTGATCTATATGTCCTACAGCCTGATCATGTCCGTGATCTGGATCCTTCTGGAATCACCGGATCTTGCGATTACGGAGGCTGCGGTGGGCGCAGGTATTACCAGTCTTCTGTTTTTCCTGACGCTTAAGAAGATCCATGCAATGGTGAAGACTGACGAGGAGGGGGAGGAAAAGGATGAGTAGGAAAATACCGGAGGAACAGTACAAAAAGACACGTTCTTACCGCCTGAAGCAGTGGCTGGAGGGCTCGAAGGATCCCTACCTTGATCAGATCGAGATGAAGCCGCAGAAGGATTTTAAGGAAAATAAAGCGCAGAAGGAGCAGAGAAAAGCGGAGAAGGACCGGTTGTTTGCCCGTATTTACGATGTGGAGCACAATGCGGAGATGCGTATTTTCAGGAAAATATACCGGATATTCAGCGTACTTTTCTGTATATTCCTGGTTTTGATGCTGCTTAGTGCGGTGTCGTATCTTCCGACCATCGGTCATGCGGAGAATCCGGCCAACAATGAGGTGGCGGCCCGCTACATAGAAAACGGACTGCAGGAGACCGGTGCGGTGAACATTGTTACCGGCATGATTCTGGATTACCGTGCCTTTGATACCCTGGGCGAGTCCCATGTGCTTTTCATTGCGACCTGTACCGTGCTGATCCTGCTGCGTATAGACGGGAAAAAGGGAAAAAATGCGGTGGATGTACCGATGGAGAATGACCGTACCCATGAGCCGAAGAACGATGTGATCCTGCAGACCGTGGCGAAGATTCTTGTGCCGCCGATTGTTATTTTTGGTATTTACGTGATCTTAGGCGGGCACCTGGGACCGGGAGGCGGTTTTTCCGGCGGAGCAATCATCGGAGCGGGGCTGATCCTGTACCTGAATGCCTTCGGCTTTGAAAAGACGGAGCGCTTTTTCAGGGCAAGTACATATAAGAAGCTCAGCTTTACGGCTCTGGCCTGCTACAGCCTGTCGAAGTGCTATTCCTTCTACACAGGCGCGAATCATATTGAGAGCGTGATCCCTCTTGGAACCCCCGGGGCGATCCTGAGCAGCGGCCTGATCCTTGTTTTAAATATCTGTGTCGGAGTCGTTGTGGCCGGCACCATGTATACATTTTACGTTATGTTCAGGAAAGGGGGATATTGAGATGAATCTTGCAAATTTGCTGAACAATTATGAGGAAGCTGTGGCGATGATCCTGTTCGGCATCGGATTTTCAAATCTTCTGCTGCAGAAGAATCTGATCAAAAAGATCATCGGATTAAATATCATGGATACGGCAATGTATCTGTTTCTTGCCCTGAAGGGCTACGTAGAGGGGAGAAAGGCTCCCATCGTGGTGGATGGAGTTCAGAGTGTGAAGGCATACATCAACCCGATCCCCAGCGGTCTTGTCCTGACCGGCATTGTGGTTTCCGTATCGGTTTCAGCTTTGATGCTTTCTCTGACGATCCGTCTGTACCGCCGTTACCATACGCTGGATCTGGATGAGATCACGACGCAGCTTAAGAAGGAGGGACTGTGATGGCTTTTGTGCAGAACCTTCCCTTTATATCCATTATCCTTTCGCTTTTTTCAGGACCGTTGTCATCAATTCTGGACGGGAAAAAGGCGAAGTGGCTGAATCTGGCGGTGATCACCGCCGTTGGGGCGATGTCGGCGGCAGTGTTGGTTTTTGTGATCGGCAGCGGCGAGCCGTATGTCTATATGATGGGGCATTTTCCGGCGCCCTGGGGAAATGAGATCCGGGTGGGGACGTTGGAAGCGTCCATGGCTGTCTTCTTCTGTCTGATTATGTTTTTGTGCATGGTGGGAGGAAGCAGGGAAAGAGCCATCGAGCTGGAGGCATCCAAGGAAAATCTTTATTACGTTATGGTAGATCTTCTGCTGTGCTCTCTGCTGGCCCTGATCTATACGAACGACCTGTTTACCGCATACGTATTTGTGGAGATCAATACCATCTCCGCCTGCGGCCTGATTATGATCCGGCAGAACGGACGGACGATTGAGGCTGCGACGCGGTACATGATCATGAGTCTTGTGGGTTCTGGTCTGTTTCTTCTGGGAATCTGCTTCCTCTATGATCTGACGGGGCACCTGCTGATGAGCAACATCCAGGAGCAGGTAAAGCTTCTGCATGAGACCGGAGAGTATCATATTCCGCTTCTCGTGTCGGTTTCTCTGATGTCCGTTGGTCTGGCCATCAAAAGCGCGCTGTACCCGTTTCATGCCTGGCTGCCGGATGCCTACGGTTATTCGACGCTTTCCTCAGCAGCGATTCTTTCCTCCCTGGTATCCAAGGGATACATATTTTTACTGGTCAAGATTTTCTACCGTGTGATCGGGTTTGACATCGTGCGGGACAGCAAGGTGATCAACGTACTATTTGTGTTTGGAATTGTGGGTATGATCCTCGGCTCCGTAGATGCGATCCGGGAGAGCAATATCCGCAGAATGATCGCTTATTCTTCTGTAGCTCAGATCGGTTACATTTACATGGGACTCGGATTGGGGACGACAGCGGGAGTAATTGCAAGTATTTATCATATCGTGTCCCATGCGGCGACGAAATCTCTGCTGTTTGTGGCAGCCTCCGGCCTTACGGATGCCTCCGGGGACAGTACGGACTTTTTTGATCTGACGGGGGCCGGGTTTCGGAACAAGCTGGCGGGAGCGGCGTTTACGGTGGGCTCCCTGTCCATGGTGGGATTTCCGATGTTTGCAGGATTTATCTCAAAAATTCTGTTTGCGCAGGCAGGTGTGGAGAGTGACCATAAGATGTTCCTGACGCTGGTGGCGCTGGCAATCAGTACGATCTTGAACGCAGTATACTTTATGAAGACGGTAATACGTATCTATACGCCAATACACAGAACCGGGTTGCCGAAAAAGAATTTTGAGGTGGTAAGGGCAGGACAGCAGCCGGCCAAATCCTTTGCTATGGTCTGCTTTATCATTTTGAATCTGGTGCTTGGACTCAGTTCAGAACCGATTATCAGGCTGTTTGAAAATGGTCTGAAGATGTTTGCGTAGGAGGAGAAAAGATGAGTGGTTTGATTTTGCTACCGATATTTTTACCGATGATTGCCGGAATTGGCATGCTGGTATCTTCAGCGTCAGCAAAGTGGAAAAAAGCTCCTGATCTGAGTGCAGAAGGGCTTCGGAAGCTTCATATTCTGGCAATCACAGTGCTGGCTGTTTCGGCGGTGCTGGCCCTTTGGACTGCCTGGTCCGGCGATGTCAGCTTTACCTTATTTTACCTGATGAAGGACATTCCGATTTTCTTTCATATTGATGATGTCGGAAGGGTATTTGTCACTGTGATCAGTATTATATGGGTGGTTATCTGTATTTATTCCTTTGTGTACATGAAGCATGAGGGGGAGGAACGGAGGTTCTTTGGATTTTACCTTGTGGTGTACGGCGTACTGGTGGCCCTGGTATTTTCCGGCAACCTAGTGACGATGTATCTGTTTTATGAGATGATGACGCTGACCTCTATGCCTCTGGTGCTGCATAACGGCTCCCGGGAGGCGATTATGGCGGCGCTGAAATATCTGTTTTACTCTATGTGCGGCGCTTATCTCGGACTGTTTGGAATTTTTTTCCTGTACAAATACTGCAGCTCCCTGACCTTTACGCCGGGAGGCACGCTGGATATGGCCCTTGTATCGGGCAACCAGGGGATCGTGCTGGCGGCGGTGTTTGCGATGCTGATAGGCTTTGGAGTAAAGGCGGGTATGCTCCCGCTGCATGCCTGGCTGCCCACGGCTCATCCGGTGGCTCCGTCTCCTGCATCTGCGGCGTTGTCCGGTATTATCGTAAAGAGTGGTGTTTTGGCGGTTATCCGAACCGTTTATTATATCGTAGGCCCTGATTTTATCCGGGGGACCTGGGTGCAGACGGCATGGATGGTGCTGACGCTGCTGACGGTATTTATGGGCTCTATGCTGGCGTTTCGGGAGCCCGTGTTCAAAAAACGTCTGGCATATTCCACAGTCAGCCAGGTGTCGTATATCCTGTTCGGGCTTTCAGCGCTGTCGCCTGCGGCCATGACGGGGGCGCTGCTTCATGTGGTATTCCATGCATTTATCAAATGTACATTGTTCCTGACTGCCGGAATCTTTATTTTCCAGTGCGGCAAAACCCGGGTGGAGGAATTAAACGGTATCGGAAAAGAGATGCCGAAAACGCTGTGGTGTTATACCTTTGCTTCTCTGGCGCTGATCGGTATTCCGCCTACAAGCGGTTTTATCAGTAAATGGTACCTGGCCCAGGGCGCTTTGGAGGCAAATATCGGCGTATTCCGCTGGATCGGCCCGGTGGTGCTCCTGATCAGCGCATTGCTCACGGCAGGGTATCTTCTTCCGGTGACGATGAATGGCTTTTTCCCGGCGAAGGGAACGGAGCAGACAGAGTGGAAAAAGCAGGAGCCGCCGTATCTGATGCTGCTTCCGTTGGTTTTTCTGGCGGCGATGGCAGTATTACTCGGCGTATTTCCGAATCCGCTGATCCGTTATTTCAGCCAGATTGCGTCAACGGTACTATAGAGGGGAGGAGATACAATGAATGCAGCAATATTTGCGGTGGTTGTACTGCTGCCGATCCTGGCGGGGGTTCTTATCCCGCTGCTGCCCTTCCGGAACAGAACCGCGATGATGATTTATATTGAAGCGGCGGTGCTTATCAACTCTGTATTGGTTTTCACGGCGCTGCTTCACAGGCCGGAGGATGCCTTCGTGCTGTTCCGGTTTACCGGCAATCTTTCCATCAGCTTCCGTCTGGACGGCCTGGGAACGGTTTTTGCCGGTATTGTCTCGGCGCTGTGGCCGCTGGCGACCCTGTATGCCTTTGAATATATGAAGCATGAGAATCACGAAAAAATCTTTTTCATGTTTTATACAATTACCTATGGCGTGACCCTCGGTATCGCACTTTCCGAGGACATTGTGACGATGTACTGCTTTTATGAGATGCTGACGCTGGTGACGCTGCCCCTGATTCTGCATACGCTGACCCGGGAGGCGGTTCTGGCGAGCCGGACCTACCTGTACTATTCTTTGGGAGGAGCCGCCTTTGCGTTTATCGGGATGGTATTCATTCTCAGCTACGGGACTACCTCGAACTTTGTTCCGGGGGGCGTGCTGGATATCGCAAGGCTGGGAGACCATACAAACCGGCTGCTGATTGTTTACGTTCTGTGCTTTTGCGGTTTCAGTGTGAAAGCGGCGATGTTTCCGTTCTCCGGCTGGCTGCCGAAGGCCGGCGTCGCTCCGACGCCTGTCACGGCGCTGCTGCATGCGGTGGCAGTGGTAAAGGCCGGTGCGTTTACCGTGATGAGAGTGACGTACTACAGCTTCGGCACGGATTTTCTTCGGGGTACCTGGGCCCAGTATGTGGTGATGGCCCTGGTGGTATTTACCATCGTGTACGGCTGCAGCCGCGCGCTGAAGGAGACGCATCTGAAACGGCGTCTGGCATGGTCGACGGTCAGCAATCTTTCCTATATTTTGTTTGGGGTCGTGATGATGACGCCCCTGGGGCTGGTGGGAGCGCTGAGCCATATGATTTTCCATGCAGTGATGAAGATCTGCTCCTTTTTCTGTGCCGGTGCGGTCATCTACAAGACCGGAAGAAATTATATTCATGAGCTGAACGGATTCGGACGGAAAATGCCGAAGGTATTTATCATTTTCACGATTTCAGGAATGGCGCTTATGGGCGTTCCGGGGCTGTGCGGCTTTATCAGCAAATGGAACCTGGTGAAGGCGGCGGTGGACAGCAAAAATCCGCTGGCCTACGCCGGCATAGCGGCGCTGCTGGTATCGGCGCTGCTGACGGCTATTTACATGCTGTCGATCTCCGTTCGGGCCTTTTTCCCGGGCAGGGATTTTGATTACAGCACGATTCAGGATGTGGAGGATCCGAACTGGATGATGATGCTTCCCCTGGTAATATTTGTGATAGCGATGTTCTGCTTCGGATTGCATTCCGCTCCGGTCATCCGGGGGCTGGAATCCATCGCGGCGCTTATGTAGCGGAAAGGAGGAGAGAATGAAAGGAATAATTCTTGCAATACTTGTATTTTATCCGTTTCTCGGCGGACTCCTCGCATATGCCGTGGGCAGGCGTAACGAATTGTACCGGGACTATCTGGCAGATTTTGTGACGGCCAGTGAGCTGGTTCTGATGGCGGTGCTTTTTATATTCTTCGGAGACAAAGCCGGAGAAGGAGCGGTAATGAATTGCCGGGTGGCAGAGATCTGCGGTTTCGGGCTGAATTTCACGATGGATGGATTTCGCCTGGTCTACGGGACGATCGCTGCCCTGATGTGGATGATGACCACGATTCTGTCCAGGGAATATTTCAGACACCATGAAAACCGCAACCGGTTTTATCTGTTTTTGCTGTTGACTCTGGGGGCGACGATGGGAGTGTTCCTGTCGGCGGATCTGTATACGACCTTTATCTTTTTTGAGATCATGTCCTTTACCTCCTATGTCTGGGTGGCGCAAGAGGAAAATGAACCCTCTCTGCGGGCTGCCGCAACGTACCTGGCAGTGGCGGTGATCGGCGGTCTGGTGATGCTGATGGGAATTTTCCTGGTGTACCATGCGCTGGGCACGGTGAAAATGAGTGAACTGCTGGAGGCGGCCGAGCAGTATCAGGACAAAAAGCTTTTGTATATTGCAGGGACGTGCATGCTGTTTGGCTTCGGCGCAAAGGCCGGCGCTTTTCCGCTGCATATCTGGCTTCCCAAAGCTCATCCAGTGGCTCCGGCTCCGGCTTCGGCGCTGCTTTCCGGTATCCTGACCAAGACAGGAATTTTCGGCGTACTGGTTGTCAGCTCAGAAATTTTTCTGCATGACGCTGCCTGGGGCACCTTGCTCCTGTCGATAGGCGTTCTGACCATGTTCGGCGGCGCTGTGCTGGCTGTTTTCTCCGTTGACCTGAAGCGTACCCTGGCCTGCTCCTCGATGTCCCAGATCGGATTTATTTTAGTGGGAGCCGGGATGCAGGGACTGCTGGGAGAGGAAAATGCTCTGGCGGTGCATGGCACGATGCTGCATATGATGAACCATTCCATGATCAAGCTTGTGCTGTTCATGGCGGCTGGCGTTATTTATATGAACACGCATGCGCTGGATCTGAATAAAATCCGCGGTTTCGGCCGCAAAAAGCCGCTTCTCAAGGGGATTTTCCTCATCGGCGCCCTGGCCATCGGCGGTATCCCGCTGTTCGGCGGATATATCAGCAAAACGCTGCTGCATGAAAGCATTGTGGAATTCGGCGGCGGCTTCCTGATGCATGCAGTAGAATGGATATTCCTGTTTTCCGGCGGCCTCACGGTGGCATATATGACGAAGCTGTTTGTGGCTGTTTTCGTGGAGGAAAATGAGAGCCGTGAGGTTCAGCGAAAATATGACGGAATGAAGAGCTACATGAGCCGGGAGAGTACGTTTGCTCTGGCGGGAAGCGCGCTGCTTCTGCTGATATGGGGCCTCTTCCCTCACGGTCTGATGGACCGGGCGGCAGAACTGGGACAGGGCTTTATGCACCTGGAAGAGTTTGGCCATGTGGTATCGTATTTCAGCCTGAAAAATCTGTCTGGAGCATGTATCTCGATTGCAATCGGAGCCGTTGTATATCTCTTCTTTATCCGCAGGATCCTGATGCGGGAAGAGAAAAAGGGCCTTCGCTCCTATGTGGATCTGTGGCCTGCCTGGCTGGATCTGGAAAACCTGCTTTACCGCCCGGTACTGCTGGAGCTTTTGCCGGTGCTCTGCGAAGCAGTCTGCCGTGTGTTTGACCGGTTTGTGGATACGCTGGTGAAATATCTGATTCCGGTCTGCGGTGTAGTGTGCAGGATATTTGACAGTCTTCCGGATCTTTTGGTGGTGGGCCTCAGGAAGAGTGTGTACCGTGACAGCCCTCTGCCTCACGAGCTTTCCGAGGGCAATATATTCACGCTGGCCTGCGGCCGGGTACTGAATTTCTGGCAGAGGCTGGCCAACCGCACGTGGCAGCGGAAAAATCCGGTGCGGAAGGACTACGTACATATCCTTGCGGTTAAGCATGACGAGCTGAAGGAAAATAATATGATCATCGGACGAAGCCTTTCCTTTGCACTGCTTCTGGTGTGCATCGGGCTTTGCCTGACGCTGATCTATATCCTGTGGCTGTAGGATTGCGGGAGCACGAAGTTCGGAGCAATCCGTGGACTTATATTTTCGATGGTGCCTGCGAAGCAGGCATGAAAGTTTAGCTACAAGGCAGAGCACATCTGGTACAAACAAATAGGATAAAACAGAAACAGGGGGTGCTGCAGAATATTTCTGACGGGTTTTCGTCTCACATATTCTGCGGCACCTCCGCTTTTGCTACGGGCAATCTGCTTTGCTGTTTTCCTATTTTGCTGCTTTTGTATTCGCAGAGAAGCATGATTGAAGATGTTACTGTTCACAGTCGATTCAGTATATCAACAGAGTTTGTCGTGCTTGCGACG
>JAUNGD010000047.1 GCA_030524705.1 Lachnospiraceae bacterium
AAGATCTTGGATTGAAAGAGTCAGGATTGGAGAAACTGATAAAAGCAAGCTACAGTCTGCTGGGGCTTCTCAGCTATCTCACCGCAGGCGAGACAGAGACCCGGGCGTGGACGATCAAGAAGGGCACAAAGGCGCCCCAGGCAGCCGGCAAGATCCATTCTGATTTTGAGCGCGGCTTCATCAAGGCCGAGGTGGTAAATTATCAGGATTTGCTGAACTGCGGCTCTTACGCGGCGGCGAAGGAAAAAGGATTGGTGGGTCTTGAAGGAAAAGACTACGTTGTAAAAGACGGAGACGTCATCCTCTTCAGATTCAACGTGTGAAAACAACGAGCCAAGTGCACAGGATTCATGCTTGCATGAAATCCTGCGGATTTGGCGAGTGTACATCAGTACATCAAGAGCGCGAAGCGAAGCGGATTGCGAATGATGAGCGCGAAGCGTGTTTTCACACGAAGCAGAGGGAAGAGGCGCATCATGATGGCATGTTATGAGCAAGGAGGTATAGTATGGTAGGTACAATACGTTTTCCGCATCTTGGCATTCATCTGGATCACGTTATCAAATCGGTGCCCGTCGGCGGCTTTGAGATCGCCTGCTACGGTATGGTACTGGCGGCTGCGATGGTGACCGGGATACTGTTGGTGATGAAGATTGCGGATACGACGGGGCAGAAGGGAGACGACTACTTTGATCTGGGAATTATAGCGATCATTGTATCCGTGATATGCGCCCGTATCTACTATGTTATATTTTCATGGGATTATTACAGCACGCATCTGGCTGAGATATTCAATCTCCGTCAGGGCGGGCTGGCGATTTACGGGGGAGTCATAGGCGGGGTGATCACAGTTATCCTGTTTTGCAGATTCCGAAAGCTTTCCTACAAAATGGTTCTGGATACGGCTGTAATCGGCCTGGTGTGGGGCCAGGTGGTAGGAAGGTGGGGTAATTTTTTCAATCGGGAGGCTTTTGGGGAATATACGGACAATATTCTGGCGATGCAGCTCCCGGTGGAGGATGTCCGGTCGTATGAGATCACGGAGAAAATGAAGGAGCATATCCAGACAGTAGACGGCATCTCATATATTCAGGTACATCCGACCTTTCTGTATGAATCTCTTTGGAATTTATGTGTACTGCTGCTGCTGTTATGGGTGACGTACCGGGTGAAAAAGAGATTTCAGGGGATGATTTTTCTCGCATATCTTTTGTTTTACGGAGCAGGGAGATTCTGGATCGAGGGGCTGCGCACCGACCAGCTTTTGCTGCCGGGTACGTCGCTGCCTGTTTCACAGATTTTGTCGGGAATACTTGTGGTCGTTTCGCTCATACTTATCATTGTGGGGAAAAGACAGAAAGGAACACAAGATTATGAGTCAAAAAGAACTACTGATAAACCAGATTGAGAAAGAACGGGAAATACTGAATGGCCTGCTTCTTTGCGGAAGCAAAGTGGAGGAGGTTTATCACCAGAGCCTGGTGGTGGATGAGCTGATCGAGCAGTATATGCAATATGATTAAAAGGTCTTGGAAAAGGGCTGACGCAAGATTTTGCGGCAGCCCTTTTTATATTCCCCAAGATATTGTAAGAGAAAAAAGTTCAAAAAAATGTAAATTTTTTCTTTGAATTGGGGCTTGTATTTTGTGCAAATCTACGGTATGATAAAAACCAAGTGGTAGAAAGTGGTGCGCTGTGGTGCCTAGTGGTGGTTAAATGGAGGGCTAATCCCAAAAGCCCACAGCAAAAGGGACGCCAGATAAGCGGCCGGAAGAAGGTGTGTCATTATGTTTATGGGAGAATATAATCATACGATTGACACCAAAGGCAGACTGATCATCCCGTCAAAATTCAGAGAGCTGTTAGGCGAAGAATTCATTGTTACGAAGGGATTGGATGGATGCCTCTTTGTGTTTCCCAAAAACGAATGGCAGATTATCGAGGAGAAGCTGCGGACACTGCCGCTTAACAATAAGAGCGCCAGAAAATTCACACGTTTCCTGGTAGCCGGAGCGACTACATGTGAACTGGACAAGCAGGGGAGGATCCTTTTGCCGCAGGTGCTGAGGGATTTTGCTGAACTGGAAAAAGATGTTGTATTGGCCGGCAACCTGAACCGCATTGAAATCTGGAGCAAGGCGAACTGGACGGAAAGCAATGCTTATGATGATATGGATGATATCGCAGAACAAATGACGGATTTTGGTTTAAGCATATAACCTGGGGAGGATTGTATGGAATTCAGACACAAATCTGTACTTTTGGAGGAAAGCATTGAGTCGCTTTGCATAAAACCGGATGGTATTTATGTGGATGGAACGCTGGGAGGCGGCGGACATTCCTATGAGATATGCAAACGATTGTCAGAAAAAGGCAGATTGATTGGAATCGATCAGGATGCAGCCGCAATAGAGGCGGCTACGAGGCGCTTAGGGGAGTTTAAAGACCGGGTTATGATCGTACGCAGCAATTACTGTGATATGAGAAGGGAGCTCGGCAAATTAGGTATTACATCTGTAGATGGAGTCATTTTGGATCTGGGGGTCTCCTCCTATCAGCTTGATGAGGCAAGCCGCGGCTTTACGTACAGAGAGGATGCACCGCTTGATATGCGAATGGATCAGCGGCAGACCAGGACGGCCAAAGATATTGTGAATGAGTACAGCGAGATGGAGCTTTACCGCATCATCCGTGATTATGGGGAGGACAAGTTCGCAAAGAATATTGCCAAACACATCGTAAATGCCAGAAAAGAAAAAACATTGGAAACAACTGGGGAGTTAATTCATGTAATAAAAGCGGCGATACCGATGAAAGTGAGAGCAGTAGGGGGGCACCCGGCCAAAAAGACATTTCAGGCAATCCGGATCGAACTCAACAGAGAACTGGAAGTGCTTGATCATTCACTGGAAGATATGGTTGATTTACTGAATGATAGAGGGCGTATCTGTGTGATCACCTTTCATTCACTGGAGGACCGGATCGTGAAAAGCAAATTCCGGTACTTCGAGAATCCATGTACCTGTCCGAAAGAGTTCCCGGTCTGTGTGTGCGGTCGGAAACCGAAGGGAAAAGTAATAACGAGAAAGCCGATCGTTCCGTCGGCACAGGAACTGGAAGAGAACAGCAGAGCGAAAAGCTCAAAGCTTCGTGTCTTTGAGCGTGAAATACATTAGAGTCAGGAGAGCATATGATGGCAAAGGCAGAGAGAATGGATCGGGCGCATTACAGCCAGAACAGGAAAACACAAAGCGGAACAACGTATGTGTACGTGGATGGAACAGCCGTACGCAAACTTCAGACTGCTCCGGCAGGCAGACCGCAGAGACAGCAGAAGCCATCCGTCAGCCCGGCGGCGAGAAGAAACCGGGAACGCGCGCTTTCCATGAACCTTGGTTACGTGACATTTCTTACGGTTGCGGCAGTGATCAGTGTACTTATGTGTGTGAACTTTTTACAGCTTCAGGCGAAGGGAACGAAGCTGCAAAAAGAAGTGACTTCTTTGGAAACGCAGCTGAATGCGGCGATTCTGGAGAATGATTCTGACTACAACCGGATTATGACAGGCGTGGATATGGAGCACGTAAAGGATGTGGCAATGAACCAGCTTGGCATGGTTTATGCAAAAAAATCTCAGATCGTTACGTATGAGATCGAAGACAATGATTATGTGAGACAATATTCCGAGATACCGGCAGAGTAGGTGAAATAATTGGCAGGGACAAAAAAAGAACGAAGATTTACGAGAAGAATGCAAATAAAGCTTTTGGCTGTATTTGCATTCGTTTTATTGGCTTTAATTATTATTTTAATCCGAATCGTGTATATCAATGTACATAGCGGACAGCGATATGCAAAGCAGGTGCTGTCCCAGGAAAATTATGACAGTCAGACGCTTTACAGCAGGCGGGGAGAGATACAGGACACGAAGGGAAGGCTTCTGGCTTACAGTGAAAAGGTATACAATCTTGTTTTGGACTGCAAAGCGGTCAATCAGGAGGTAAATGAAGAAAAGATATACGTAGAACCCACCATTGAAGCGCTGACTGCAGTATTTGACCTGGACAGCGCCGAGGTACGGGACCGCATTATGAGCGAGAAGACCTGCGACAGCCAGTATCAGGTTCTACTGGAAAAGGTCACGGAGGACCAGAAGGAAGAATACGAAGCGTATGTCTCCCTGGATAAGGACCGTGAGCTGTCTGATGAACAGCGTCAGAAGCTTCAGAGAGTTACAGGCGTGTGGTTCGAGGAGGAATTTGTGCGCAAATATCCTCTGAATTCCCTGGCAAGCAATGTGATCGGGTTTTCAAATGAGATCGGCGACGGAATCGTCGGACTGGAATCCTATTACGATTCACAGCTTAAGGGTACGAACGGCCGGGTATTCGGTTATCTGAATGAAAATCAGGAATATGAGAAGAAAACAATCGCACCGGAAAACGGATATACCCTGCAGACGACGCTGGACGTCAATATTCAGGAAATAGTGGAAAAATACATTGCTGAATTTGACGATACGTATGGCGACGACCATGACGATGGTACGTCAAAGCACGGTGCGAAAGATATTGGCGTCATTATCATGGATCCGAATTCTGGAAGCATTTTGGCTATGGCGACAAATTCCGGTTTTGATCTGAATAATCCGCAGGATATGAGCGCGTGGTATACAGAGTCTGAGGTAAAATCCATGACGGAGGAGCAGTATGTGGATGCACTGAATGGCATGTGGAGCAACTACTGTATTTCCGATGGTATAGAGCCAGGCTCCACCTTCAAACCTATCACGATCGCATCGGCTCTGGAGTGCGGTGCGGTGACAGAAAATGACTATTTTTACTGCGACGGCGGTGAGCAGGTCACAGATACGTACATTCGATGCGATGTGTGGCCGAATGCACATATGGATGAATCTCTGGGAGACGTTCTGAAAAACTCCTGCAACGATGGTCTGATGGCCATCGGTATGAAGATGACAATCCCGAATTTCATCAAATATCAGTCGTTGTTTAATTTCGGAAAGCCCACCGGTATCGACCTGCCGAATGAGGCCTCCGGTTCGGTATACAACAGGGAGACGATGAATGAGGTTGAGCTTTCCACCTGTACCTTCGGACAGGGGCTTACGTGTACGATGATTCAGGAAATTGCGGCGTTTTCTGCCGTTGTCAACGGCGGATATTACTATCAGCCCCACGTTGTGGACAAAATTCTGGATGAAAACGGAAAGGTCATTAAAAATTCATCCAATCTTCTTTTAAAGCAAACTATTTCCTCCAGCGTATCGGAGACGCTTCGGGGATTTCTGGAGACGGCGGTGCAGGAGGGTACCGGAAAGAAGGCCCAGGTGCCGGGATACCGGATCGGCGGAAAGACGGGTACGGCGGAGAAGATTGATCCGGAAACCGGGACTCGTGCGCAGGGAAAATATCTTGTATCCTTTATCGGCGCGGCTCCCATCAACGATCCGGAGGTCGTTGTTTACGTCGTAGTGGATGAGCCGAATGTACCGGATCAGGCGAACAGTACGTTTGCACAGCAGGTTTACCAGAAAATCGCCATGGAAGTACTGCCTTATATGGGTATTTATCCGACAGAAAATGTGACGGACGAGCTTCTGGCATCTTTGGGACTGGATCAGAACGATATGGGAGCGGATGCCGTACACGTATTTGATGCGATTGATGCCTATGGGACGTACCACACGGACGCCCGGGTAGAGGACGGCAAGATTGTGGACAGCAATGGAGCAGTGATCGAAGGCGCTTATATTGATGAAGACGGCACGGTGTATGACGCGGTGATGAATCCGGTATCTACGGTGGAGACCGAGGCTCCCCTCGACCCGAAGGTAGACAATCCGGATATGGCACTGCCTCCGGCGGAAAACAGCAATAGCGCCGATACTGCAGCGCTGTGGGATGCCACGGCGACAGACGAAGATACGGCGGCGCAGTAAAACCGGATACTTCCAAAGAGCAGAAATGTTCTGGAAAATCAGAAAATAAAATAGTTTCAAAATAGCCCAGGGCGCTGCGCTATCTCAGGAGAAGGATCAGGATTGTCTGCTCTGAGATGGCTCAGCGCCCTGGGCATCCTTCAGGAAGGGGTATAAAATTCCCTGCTCCGGTAATATACTGTATTAAAACTTTTATGAGGGTTTTTTATGCAAAAAACAAGACCGTTCCATCGAAGGAAGATCGTGGTGATCTTTCTGGGGTGCATGCTGGCCCTCTGCCTTCTCGGCGGACGTCTGGCGCATCTGATGGTTGTTGATTCGGAGTATTATGCCTCTCTTGCGGAGGATCTGCACGAGCGGGAGCGGGATATTAAGGCGGCCAGAGGGAAGATCCTGGATCGCAACGGAGTGGTTCTGGCGGATAATAGAACCGTTTGTACTGTGTCGGTCATTCATAATCAGATCAGGGATCCGGAGCGTGTGATAGAGGTGCTGACAAAGGAATTATCTCTGGAAGAAGAAACGGTGCGCAAACGGGTGGAGAAGGTCAGCTCTATTGAACGGGTCGGGAAAAATGTAGATAAGGAGATCGGTGACCGGATCCGGAACTATAATCTTGACGGAGTGAAGGTGGACGAAGATTACCGGAGATATTATCCCTTCGGAGATATGGCCTCAAAGGTTCTGGGATTTACGGGCGGTGATAATCAGGGAATTATCGGGCTGGAGGTAGAGTATGAGGAAGAGCTGGCCGGAGAACCGGGAAAAATCCTTACACTGACTGACGCCCGGGGGATTGAGCTGGAGGATACAGGAGAAAGTCGTCTGGAACCTGTGGCAGGCAATAATCTTGTGACCAGTCTGGATTACAATATCCAGCAGTATGCGGAGCAGGCGGCGCTGAAGGTGATGGAACAAAAGCAGGCCGACAGTGTGTCAATCATCATCATGAATCCCATGAACGGTGAAATTTATGCCATGACGAACGTGCCGGAATTCGACCTGAACAATCCATATACATTGATTTCCGGGGATACGGGTCTTTCTGGAGAGGCGCTGCAGAATGCCCTGAACCAGATGTGGAGAAACGGCTGCATCAACGACACCTACGAACCGGGATCGACGTTTAAGATCATCACGGCAGCGGCGGGATTGGAGGAAGGCGTTGTATCCCTTGCCGACCAGTTTTCCTGTCCCGGTTTTAAAATTGTGGAAGACCGCAGGATACGCTGCCATAAAGTCGGCGGCCACGGTGGTGAGACCTTTGTTCAGGCTACGCAGAATTCCTGCAATCCAGTGTTTATAGAAGTGGGACTCCGGCTGGGGGTGGATCGGTATTTTTCTTATTTTGAACAGTTTGGCCTGAAGAATAAGACAGGAATCGACCTGCCCGGGGAAGCCGCAACGATCATGCACAAAAAGGAAAATGTAGGACAGGTAGAGCTGGCAACGATTTCTTTTGGGCAGTCTTTCCAGATCACGCCGGTACAGCTTGCCGCTACCGTCAGCTCCATTATTAACGGAGGCATCCGCGTTACCCCGCATTTCGGTGTGAGTGTAAAGGCGGAGGACGGAGCGCTATTGAAAGTGTTTCAGTACGACAATGACAACAGGATTCTTTCAGAAGAGACTTCAGAGACGATGCGCTATCTGCTGGAACAGGTGGTGGACGGGGGCGGCGGGAAAAATGCATATATTGAAGGCTATCGCATTGGCGGCAAGACAGCCACCTCAGAAACGTTGCCAAGAAGTGCGAATAAGTACATATCTTCCTTTGTCGGCTTTTGTCCTGCCGACGAGCCGCAGGTTCTGGGAATCTGTATCATCAACAATCCACAGGGCGTATATTACGGAGGAACCATTGCGGCGCCGGTGATTAAAGAGATGTTTGAAAATATCCTTCCGTATCTGGGGATTGAGAAGGCGGTTGTTCCGAAGAGTGATGAATGAATCGGGCCATGCAGGCCGAAGCCCCCTGCGGTGCAGGCTATTCGCACATCCGTAAAAATGGCGGAACTGTTGGTTGCATAATGACAATATTTGTGATAAAAATAGAGTTGTGAAAAACGTAAGAAAGTAAAGAAGAGGTGTATGATGATCATTAATCAGGATGTATTAATTCCGTTGTTTACAGCATTCATAATCAGTGTAGTGCTCAGTCCTTTTGTGATTCCGTTTCTTCAGAAACTGAAGGTGGGGCAGACTGAGCGGGAGGAGGGAGTAAAATCCCATCTGAAAAAGGCCGGGACGCCGACCATGGGAGGTCTGATTATTCTGATCAGTACGACAGTGACTTCCCTGTTTTTTATTGGGCGGTTCCCACGGATGATTCCGGTACTGTTCCTTGTGCTGGGATTTGGTATTATTGGATTTCTTGATGATTATCTGAAGGTAGTGCTCAGACGGTCGGACGGCCTGTATCCAAAACAGAAGATGCTGGGGCAGATTATCGTAACGACGATCTTTGTTGTCTACATCTGGAATATGGATCCTACCTGTCTGGAATTTCTGATCCCGTTTACCGGCGGTAAGGTGATTTCCGGGGAAACGGCCCGGATCGTGGCAATACCGATCGCGTATTTTGCGATCATCGGAACAGTCAACGGTGTGAATTTTACGGATGGCCTGGATGGTCTGGCCACCGGCGTGACGACAATGGTGGCAGTTTTCTTTACGGTGGCTTCCCTTGTATTGGGGGGAGGGATCGAACCTCTGACTGCGGCGGTCACAGGAGCGCTTTTGGGATTTTTACTGTTCAATGTTTATCCGGCAAAAGTGTTTATGGGAGATACGGGATCGCTGGCTCTGGGAGGTTTTGTGGCCGGAGCCGCATATGTCATGAAAATGCCGCTTTTTATTCCTATTATTGGTTTGATTTATCTTGTTGAAGTACTTTCTGTTATGATCCAGGTCACATACTTTAAGAAAACCGGAGGAAAGCGTTTCTTTAAAATGGCTCCGATCCACCATCACTTTGAGCTGTGCGGCTGGTCAGAGACCCGGGTGGTGACGGTGTTTACAGTGATCACGGCTTTTCTGTGCCTGCTGGCGCTGATCGGGCTGAATTGACGGAGCAGATTTGCCAGTACGAAAAGGATTATGCAAAACGGGCAGTATGGATCAAATTATTTTGTGCTGCTGTTGTAAAAGATACAAAGGACGTGTGATCAGAATACATGCCCTATGGGAGGAATAGAGATGGAACTGAAAGGAAAAAAGGTTTTGGTATTTGGTGCCGGTATCAGCGGCATCGGTGCAGCAGGCTTGCTGCTGGGAATACCGGCCGATGTAGTTTTATATGATGGAAATACCAGTCAGAAGGAAGAGGATATACGGGCAAAGCTGCCCCAGGGAGCGCCGGTACAGATCGTGATCGGGGATCTCCCGGAAGCTTTGATGGATGAGCTGGGCCTTGTGGTACTGAGCCCCGGTGTACCCACGGATCTGCCGCTGGTAAACAAAATGCGGGAAAAAGGAATCCGTATCTGGGGAGAGGTCGAGCTGGCCTGGGAGTGCGGAAGAGGCGATGTGCTGGCGATCACCGGAACGAATGGAAAGACTACTACCACCAGCCTTCTTGGTGAGATCATGAAAGCCTGGAAGGATGAGGTGTATGTGGTGGGAAATATTGGAAATCCTTACACAGAAGCGGCTCCGCGGATGACTGGGAAAGCGGTCACGGTGGCTGAGATCAGCAGCTTTCAGTTGGAAACCATTGAGACCTTCGCGCCAAAGGTCAGTGCAATTCTGAATATTACGCCGGATCATCTCAACCGCCATCACACCATGGAGGAATATATCCGGGTAAAAGAGCTGATTACCAGGAATCAGGGGCCGGAGGATACATGCGTGCTGAACTATGAGGACGAGATTCTCCGGGAATTTGGGGCTTCTTTACATACAAAGGTTATTTATTTCAGCAGCCTGCATACATTGAAACAGGGTATTTATCTGGAAGACGGGGAAATTGTCTTCAACAATGGAGACACCAGGACAGTGCTGTGCAATGTCGGAGAACTGAATCTTCCGGGACGCCACAATCATGAGAATGTCATGGCAGCTTCTGCTATGGCGATCGCGTACGGCGTTCCCTTTGATGTGATCCGCTCTGTTGTGCGCACCTTCAAGGCCGTGGAGCACAGAATCGAGTATGTGACAGAAAAAAACGGAGTCATCTATTACAATGACTCAAAAGGAACGAATCCGGATGCTGCCATCAAGGGGATCCAGGCTATGGACCGTCCGACGCTGCTGATCGGAGGGGGGTATGACAAGAATTCCTCCTACGAAGAGTGGATTAAGGCATTTGACGGAAAAGTAAAATATCTGGTACTGATAGGACAGACAAAGGAGAAAATCGCAGAGACGGCAAGGCGCTGCGGCTTCCAGAATATCATCATGGCGGAAACATTGGAGGAAGCAGTTCAGATATGCGTTGACAAAGCCGAGAGCGGCGACGCCGTGCTGTTGTCACCAGCCTGCGCAAGCTGGGGTATGTTCCCGAATTATGAGGTGCGGGGAAGGCGATTTAAAGAACTGGTAAATCAATTGGCATAGGAAGTGGTTGATTGCAGTCAAGACCGGGAAAGCCTGACGGTTTTCTATTCGTTATTGTGTTGTTTCTGGTTGCCTTTGGGCTGGTAGTTCTTTACAGTATGAGTGCATACAATGGGCAGGTCAGATTTCATGACGCTGCCTTTTACTTTAAAAAACAGTTTTTTGCGATGGGGCTGGGGCTTATTGCAATGTATGGGATAGCGTCTATGGATTACCACGTACTTCGCAGGTTTGCCGTACCGGCGTATCTCGTTTCTCTGGCACTTTCCGGAGCGGTTCTGCTTTTTGGCGATGCCTACAATGGTTCACGGAGATGGCTTTCTGTCGGCCCGCTGTCCTTTCAGCCGGCAGAGTACGCAAAGCCGGCGGTGATCCTTTTGCTGGCAGGTATGGTTAGCCAGATGGACCGCAAAAAGAGCGGCCGTCTGATCGCAGCCGTACTTTTGATGGTATTACCCATCGTAGGACTGGTAGGCACGAACAATCTGAGTACGGCGGTCATTATCCTGGGCATTGCAGTGATTATGATCTTTATCTCGAATCCCAGGTACCTGCCTTTTTTGTGGGTTATTCTGGCAGGAAGCGGTTTTCTCGGGATTTTTCTCAGTCTGGAACAATACCGTCTGGAGCGTCTGGCAATCTGGCGCAATCCGGAGCTTTATGAGAAGGGCTATCAGACTATGCAGGGACTGTATGCCATCGGTTCCGGCGGAATTTTCGGGAGAGGGCTGGGAAACAGTCTGCAGAAGCTGGGCTTCGTTCCGGAGGCTCAGAATGATATGATATTTGCAGTTATCTGTGAGGAACTGGGACTGGCGGGGGCCCTGCTCTTGATGCTTCTGTTTCTTCTTCTGCTGTGGCGCTTTATGGTCATAGCGACCCATGCCCCGGATCTGTTCGGCTCTCTGATCGTCGCCGGGATCATGGGCCACATTGCGATACAGGTGATCCTGAATATTGCGGTCGTTACAAATACAATACCCAATACGGGGATCACGCTGCCCTTTATCAGCTATGGCGGCACCTCAGTATTGTTTTTGCTGGCGGAGATGGGGCTGGCGCTGTCGGTGAGCCGCTTCTGCAATACCCCGGGACGTTTGTGACAGTAGTAATGCTTCATCGGTACAGCCGGTGCAATCATAGAGCTGCAGCACCTGGAGTAGCAAATCCTTCCCTTGTGCATATACTGGGATATATGGTGTTTTGCAGGGCGGAGTACGCCGGCAAAACGGAAAGCCGGGGGATGGATTTGAGCTATCTGGAAATAAAAGGCGGAGTACCGCTTTGCGGAGAAATCGAAATACAGGGCTCGAAAAATGCAGTGCTTCCGATATTGGCCGCGTGTATGCTGGGAGAAGGCGTCTGTATTATTGAAAACTGCCCTTTCATCGGGGACGTAGAAGATACGCTGGAGATTATGAAAATGCTGGGCTGTCGCGCAGAGAGAGACGGAAGGACGGTCTCTATTGATGCCTCTGAAGTAAAGGCGTACGAAATTGGCGGTACGTGCGCTGCACGAATCCGTTCTTCTGTCTTGTTTTTAGGCGCACTTCTTGGTAGAATGAAAAGAGCGGTGATACCGTTACCGGGAGGATGTGCGATCGGGGCGCGGCCGGTTGACCTGCATCTGTGGGCCCTTGGGTGTCTGGGAGCAGAATTTACAGGGAGAGACCGGATCATTGCCAGTGCAAAGCGGCTGCATGGAAGTACTGTGAAGCTGCCTCTTTCCAGTGTTGGTGCAACTGAAAATACTATTCTGGCGGCCGTGCAGGCGGAAGGGGATACTCTCATCGAAAATGCAGCCAGAGAGCCGGAGGTTGATGAGCTGTGTGAGTTCCTGAACCAGCGCGGGGCAGAGATTGCCAGACTGGAGGACAACAGCATATGTGTGCGTGGCGGAAAGAGGCTGAAGGGGGTTCGGTACTGTATGAAAGCAGACCGGATCGTGACCGGTTCGTATCTGCTGGCAGCGGCGGCGACGGGCGGAAGAATCCGGGTCAGGAACGATTCCTGCCGCAATTTGCAGTCACTGGTACGGGTTTTGCAGCAGATGGGCGCAGAGATAGACTGTCGGGATGGAGCGACAGTTCTTTCATCCGATGGCAGGCTGTTTGCGGTTCCTTATTTGGCAACGGCTCCCTATCCGGGATTCCCCACGGATCTGCAGTCTCCGATGATGGCAGCGCTGTGCCGGGCGGAGGGAAAAAGCCGGATATGTGAAACTGTTTTTGAAAATCGTTTCCGAACTGCTGATGAGTTGAAGAAAATGGGAGCGAAAATCGAAATATGCGGCAAGTGTGCTGTGATTGACGGCGTTGAAAAGCTGCGCGGCGCATTGCTGGCGGCACCGGACCTGCGGGGCGGGGCGGCCCTGGTGATAGCAGCGCTGCAGTCGCAGGGATGTACGACGATACGGGATATGACGTATGTTGACCGCGGATATGAGAGTATTGAACGAGACATGAGCCTTCTGGGGGCAGATATAAAAAGGTACAGGTGAAAAAATGGGCAGGATAAACAAAAGAAAAAGAAGATTATTGAAGCTTGTGGCAGTGCTTCTGCTTTTGGCGGCAGCGGCTGGCGCATTGTTTCTGTTTCAGGTAAGAAAGGTGACTGTATACGGAAATTCACGCCACTCTTCGGAAGAGATCAGTGCCGGACTGACAGAGGGAACACTGATGAAAAATACGCTGTATCTGCTTTGGAAGTACAGGGAAAGGGAGGTCCCGGATACCCTGCCTTTCCTCAGCTCTCTCCATGTGCAGATGAAAAGTCCCTCTCATATAGAGGTTCAGGTAACGGAAAAAGAGCTGGCAGGATATATTGATAAAGGCGGATACGTATATTTTGACAGGGATGGCGTGATACTGGAGGTTTCTGATGAAAGCTATGACGGCATTCCGATCATAACCGGAGTCAGCATTGTGGGGGATGCGGTGCTTTATCAGAAGCTGCCTACGGAGAGCAGTGCGCAGCTTCGGACAATTCTCAGTCTGACACAGCTGCTGTCATATCAGAAGCTGGATGCTTCCGAAATCCGATTCGGAGAAAATATGGAAATAACGGTATTTATTGAAGGCGTGGAGGCTGAGCTTGGACAGGATGAATATCTGGAGGAAAAGATAGCCAACCTGAACAAGATATTACCGAAACTGAGCGGAAAGAGCGGAATACTGCATCTGGAAAACTTTACCGGCCGGAATGAAACGGTGTCCTTTACGCCTTCTGACGAACCGAATACGGTCACGGATGTGATGAATGGTACTTCTGCGGGATCGGAAGACAATGATACGGTCTCCGGCGGGGACACCGGACAGGAAGACGGCTCATCTGTCGATACCGGCGGGAGTGCGGAAGGCGGTGACGGCGATACGGGAGAGGGAAGCGCGGAAGGTACCGTGGACGAACCGGAGGAACAGGATACGGGCGTGATATTCCCCATGGTATTCAATTCATCGGGAACTCTTGTATATAATGTGCATATTTCGAACGGCGTCGTTGTGGATGAATATGGCAGCCAGGTACCGGGAGTTACGATAAATGAAGACGGTAATGTCGTGGACGCGTATATGAACGTGTTTGATTCGACGACAGGCGAGTTGATTCAGTAGATTTTTGGTGAAATATTTCCTGCAGGCAGAAGAACCTGTTTTATGTAGAAAGGCTGGCGTGATGCCAGTCTTTCTGTATTCAAAAGATTTTTCAAAATGGGACTTGATAAATTCTCAAATTAACTATATTATAAGAGATAATACGGTAGCAATGGAGAAAGTGCGCGATTTTGCCGTAATTACGAGGAGATATACCTGGTCGCGCGGAGCCCGACGGTGCGCGCCCATGCAAAGCATTGAATCAGGGAGTGCCTGAGAAGGTATAAATAAGGGGAATGATTTCCGGCAGTAAGGGATGCCGGGAAGGAGCGCCTGCTACAAAAAGGAGGAAATACGGTGTTAGAGATTATGTCAAATGAAACGGAATCTGCTGCGAAGATTATAGTCATCGGTGTCGGCGGAGCCGGAAATAATGCAGTAAATAGAATGGTTGAAGATACGATCGGAGGCGTTGAGTTTATCGGAATCAATACGGATAAGCAGGCATTGCTTCTGTGCAAGGCGCCAACCACGATTCAGATTGGTGAGAAGGTTACAAAAGGTCTTGGAGCGGGCGCAAAGCCGGAGGTTGGCCAGCAGGCTGCCGAGGAGAGCGCAGAGGAGATCCGTCAGGCGGTTCAGGGCGCAGATATGGTGTTCGTTACCTGCGGCATGGGCGGCGGTACCGGAACAGGTGCTGCACCGGTGGTAGCGGGGATTGCCAAAGAGATGGGTATCCTGACGGTAGGTGTTGTGACGAAGCCGTTCCGTTTTGAAGGTAAGACACGTATGAACAATGCTATGTCAGGTATTGAGCGCCTGAAGGCGAATGTAGATACATTGATCGTTATTCCGAATGACAAGCTTCTGGAGATCGTGGACCGCAGAACGACGATGCCGGAGTCTCTCAAGAAGGCTGACGAGGTACTGCAGCAGGCAGTTCAGGGTATCACAGACCTGATCAACCTGCCGGCTCTGATCAATCTTGACTTTGCAGACGTCCAGACCGTCATGATCGACAAGGGTATCGCTCATATCGGTATCGGTCAGGCAAAGGGCGACGACAAGGCTCTGGAAGCAGTAAAGCAGGCAGTTTCCAGCCCGCTGCTTGAGACTACGATTGAAGGGGCATCTCACGTTATCATCAATATTTCCGGAGACATTTCCCTGATTGATGCAAATGATGCAGCAAGCTATGTTCAGGAAATGGCCGGTGAGAATGCAAATATCATCTTCGGTGCGCTGTTTGATGATACATACGCAGATGAAGCAAGCGTAACTGTCATTGCTACCGGACTGGATGATAAGAATGCTGTTCAGGAGCAGCCGAAGAAGAGAAGTGTACCGGAATTTAATTTCACGAGAAAGGACAGTGCGCCGGCACCGACGACTTCCTTCCAGCGCACTCCGACGACGCCGCTTCGTGCGCCGCAGCTCGGTTCTATGCGTATGCCGGAGAGCAAGGTGCCGGAGAAGGATATTCAGATTCCGGATTTTCTGAAGAGAAACTGAAAATAATTGCGAACAACAGGAATAAGGCCGTGGGGAAATTTCTCACGGCCTCTTTTATGATTGAAAGGATAATACAGTGGAAGACGAAAAACAGACGATCCATAAGAGACGTGTACGGTACAGCGGAACACATCCCAGGACATTTCAGGAAAAATATAAGGAGCAGGACCCGGAAAAATACGGCGATACCATTGAAAAGGTCATCCGAAAGGGCAGTACTCCCGCCGGTATGCATCTGCCCATTTGCGTGAGGGAGATACTGGATTTTCTGCAGATCCGGCCGGGGCAGAAGGGGTTAGATGCGACGCTGGGGTATGGAGGCCATACGACAGAAATGCTGAACTGCCTGAATGGACAGGGGCATGTGTATGCGCTGGATGTGGATCCGATTGAAATAAAGAAAACGAAAAAGAGACTGGCGGAGCGAGGCTTTGGAGAGGATATCCTGACCATTCGGCAGATCAATTTTGCAGATATTGATATTGTGGCGCAGGAAGCCGGAAAATTCGATTTTGTGCTGGCAGATCTGGGCGTTTCTTCCATGCAGATCGACAATCCGGAGCGTGGATTTACTTATAAATTTGAGGGTCCCCTTGATCTGCGCCTGGATCCGGAAAAGGGGATTTCGGCAGCGGAGCGCCTGAGGGGGATCCAGGAAGAGGAACTTACTGGAATGTTTGAAGAAAACGCCGATGAGCCATATGCGAGGGAGATCGCCAGAGAGATTGTACGCAGAAACAGAAAAAAGGAACCGATTGAGACAACGGTACAGTTGAAGGAAGCTATAGAGAACGCACTCTCTTTCATACCGGAGAAAGAACGGAAGGAGGCTGTGAAAAAATCCTGTCAAAGATGCTTTCAGGCACTCCGCATTGATGTAAATAATGAATTTGAGGTATTATACAGTTTTCTTGAAAAGCTTCCGGAGGTACTGGTACCGGGAGGAAGGGTGGCTGTATTGACTTTTCATTCCGGTGAGGACCGATTGGTCAAACGTTTTTTTAAAACAGGAAAGAAAAAAGGACTTTACAGCGAAATATCAGACGAAGTGATCCGGCCGTCGGCGGAGGAGTGTGCCAGAAATCCCCGGGCGCGTTCGACGAAAATGCGCTGGGCGGTACGGGCGTAATAAAGAATAGAAAATAACAAAAAGAAGGATGAAGACATGGCAAAAAAGACATTGACAGTTCGCAATATGATGTTGGGAGACGGAATACCGAAAATCTGTGTTCCGATAACGGCCGGAACGATGGAAGAAATGAAAGCGCAGGTACAGAAAATTCTTGACGCCCCCTGCGATATGGTAGAATGGCGGGCAGATTTTTTTCAGGAGACTGCCGGAGAAACGTGGCTTTTGGACGCGCTTGTATTTCTTCGAAAATCATTAAAGGAAATCCCGCTTTTGTTTACCTTCCGCACGAAGGAAGAGGGGGGAGAACGAAGGATTCCCATGGAAGAATATGCAAGGCTGAACGCGTCCGCGGCGGCCACGGGGCTGATTGATCTGGCGGATGTAGAACTGAACCGGGGAGAAGAGCTTTTGTGTTCCATCACACAGCGGCTGCACGTATATGGCGTACGGGTCATAGGCTCCTTCCATGATTTTGGCGGCACTCCGGCAAAAGAAGAAATTGTGGATGTTTTGTGCCGGATGCAAAAGTGCGGCGTTGATATTACCAAGGCGGCTGTGATGCCCCGGACAGAAGAGGACGTACTTACGCTTCTGGAGGCAAGTCTGCAGATGAAAAAGCAGTACAGTGACCGTCCGTTTATTACGATGTCAATGGGAAGTCAGGGAGCGGTCAGCCGTCTGGCCGGTTCTTTGACAGGCTCCTCTGTCACTTTTGCGACCGCCGGGCGGGCCTCGGCCCCGGGACAGATGGAGGCGGAAGCGCTTGCCCGTCTTCTGCCTGCTATGAATGTCGAAATATGTCGATGAAAATAAGGAAAATCCTGCCTTGATTTGACAAAATGAACACCCTCTGTGGAGTATACTGAAATCAGTTGCTGCCGCAGGGGGTGTTTTGTGTATTATGAATTTTACATAGACCAGTTTTTTGTGGAGCACCTGTTGACCGGATATCTGCTGATGCGTCTTACCGTGAAGATCAGCCGGGCAGATATATCATGGAAGCGGGTTTTGGCCGGCAGCTTTGTCAATACGGTAACGATGATGCTGGCCATATGCGCAGGAGTTTCCTGGTGGTATTTTTCCGGCCTGCTGCTTGCAGGCGCTTTCCTGTTTGCCGGGAAGACATGGAAAAACCTGATAAATGGGATGATTTCACTGCTTCTGGTGACGATTTGCTTTGGAGGTATGCTGGAAGCGATATTGGGACTGTGGGGGCTGCCGCCTGTGCTCGGGGCTATTTTTGCAGCAGTACTGGTGGAAGCAGCAAATACATATCGTGAAAAGCAAAGGCTGCAGATGGAGCGGATCGTGGAGATCAAACTTACCTTTTTGGAGAAAACGGCGTCGGTCTGTGGAATGATTGATACAGGAAATCAGCTGACGGAGCCTTTGACCGGCCGGCCGGTAAGTATCGTGGAGGAGACCGCGGTTAAGGCTTTGCTGGGAGACGGTTGGGAAGCGCGGCGCGGCTTTTATCTGATTCCATATCATAGTCTGGGAAAGGACAAAGGATGGATGAAGGGGGTGTTGATTGACCAGATGGTTGTAGGCAAAGGTGAAAGAGCGGCTGTCATATTAAAACCGCTCCTGGCACTTTATAATGGGGAAGTCAGTACCGGAAAACAGTATCAGATGATTCTTCACCCGCAGCACGCAGCACCGGGGAAAATAGAAGGAGGAGAATGAAATGATCGTAAAAATTGCTGTGCCGCAGCGTTTTCAGTTCAAAATGGCGGCAGGATTTGGGGATATTATATTCAGAAAACCGGGAGATACTCACTATATAGGAGGAACGGAGGTGCTTCCGGCGCCGCTTTCTCCGGAAGAGGAGCAGGAACTTCTGGGAATGCTCGGCAAAGAAGGGGATGCAAAGGCAAAGAGCGAATTGATCGAGCATAATTTGCGGCTTGTTGTGTACATAGCGAAAAAATTTGATAATACAGGCGTAGGCGTGGAGGATCTGATTTCCATCGGCACGATCGGATTGATCAAGGCGATCAATACCTTCAATCCGGAAAAGAAAATCAAATTGGCTACGTATGCTTCACGCTGTATTGAAAATGAAATCCTCATGTATCTCAGAAGAAACAGCAAAACGAAGATGGAGGTCTCCATTGATGAACCTTTGAATGTGGACTGGGATGGAAATGAGCTGCTGCTCTCGGACATCCTTGGTACGGATGAGGATGTCATTTATAAGGATATGGAATCTGAAGCAGAACGGAATCTTCTTCTGAAGGCGATTGGAAGGCTGTCGGAACGGGAGCGTACGATTGTACAGCTGCGTTTTGGAATTGACACAAAAGACGGAGAAGAAAAGACACAGAAGGAAGTGGCGGACCTGCTGGGAATTTCCCAGTCCTATATTTCTCGCCTGGAGAAACGGATCATAAAAAGGCTGCGCAGAGAGATCGTACGGTTTGAGTAGCAGGATGAGGGGCAGACAGATTGTACGCTTTGTGCGGGAACATGATTGGGAAAGCGTTGTCAAGGACTAATAATTTTTATATTTTTTTCGGACTCGAATAATCAGGTACCATTGTGAGAATCATTCTATTCAGAAGATACTTTCAGGAGGATGATTCACATGGCACTTAACAAAGTAGAGATATGCGGCGTTAACACATCCAGGCTTCCGATTCTGACAGGAGAGGAGAAAGAATTTCTTTTTGAACGGATCAAAGCAGGGGATGAGAACGCCCGGGAACTGTACATCAAAGGCAATCTGCGTCTGGTTTTGAGCGTCATAAAACGATTTTCAGGCAGTAATGAGAATGTGGATGACCTGTTTCAGATCGGCTGCATCGGACTGATGAAAGCGATCGACAATTTTGATACAAGCCTGAACGTAAAATTTTCCACATATGCGGTACCGATGATCATAGGCGAAATACGCCGCTATCTGAGAGACAACAATGCGATCCGTGTGAGCAGGTCTTTGAGGGATACAGCCTATAAAGCAATTTATGCGAAAGAAAATTATACGAAGAAGCATTTAAAAGAGCCCACCATCAATGAGATCGCAGAAGAAATCGGCATATCCAAGGAAGAAATCGTGTATGCGATGGATGCGATTCAAAGTCCGGTCAGCCTGTATGATCCGGTCTATACTGAGGGCGGGGATGCGCTGTACGTGATGGATCAGATCAGTGATAAAAAGAACAAAGAAGAGAACTGGGTTGAGGTTATTTCTCTGAAAGAGGCTATGAAACGGCTGGATGACCGGGAAAGGCATATCATAGAACTGCGCTTTTACGAGGGAAAAACTCAGATGGAGGTGGCGGCAGAAATTGGTATTTCCCAGGCGCAGGTCAGCCGCCTTGAGAAAAACGCACTGAAGTGCATGAGAAATTATCTGAGGGCATAAGAGCTGGATGAGGGCGCAGGCACGCCCTCATCCGCATTTTTTCCGGCATTCTTCTTCATTGATATCCACCAGTATGATATCGGTACCGATCTGCACAATACATCTCCAGGGAATAAAATACTCAAAATCGCGGCCGAAGAACCAGCAAAGCTTTCCAGGACCCGGGACGATGAGGGCGAGGATACACCCGTTTTTACAGTCGATATCCAGGTCGCTGATGCAGCCCAAAGAGCGGCATGTCTGGATGTTGATCACTTCTTTTTGTTTTAAATCATACAGTCGCATGAAGACCTCTTTTTTCACCTGCTTCTTACATTTATTATATGATTCCTGATTGACAGTATTTCCGGCATCCTTTATACTCAGATTGTGATAGAATTTGGACGGTGAGCCACAGGATCGGCCTGCAAAACCGTTTAAAGACGGAATCGGGAGGGAAAATAAATGAAGTGTCCGTTTTGCAACCAGGATAATACCCGCGTGGTGGATTCCAGACCTGCGGATGATAACAGTTCGATCAGAAGACGGCGTCTGTGCGATGAGTGCGGCAAGCGTTTCACCACCTACGAGAAGGTGGAGACGATTCCGCTGATTGTGATAAAAAAAGACCAGACGAGAGAACAGTACGACAGACGCAAAATAGAGGATGGAGTGATGCGCGCCTGCTATAAGCGTCCGATTCCGATCCAGAGGATCAAAGAGATGATCGACGCTGCCGAAATGGACATTTTCAACCGCGAAGAAAAAGAGATAGAGAGCAAGGTCATCGGAGAGATCGTGATGGACAAGCTGAAGGACCTGGAAGCAGTTGCGTATGTCAGATTTGCTTCTGTCTATCGGGAATTCAAGGATGTCAATACATTCATGGATGAGTTGAAGAAGATATTGGAGTAGGATGCGGCGCCAGACTGTATCAGCAGCAGCCGGCCCTTTATCCCTGCAGTGGACTTATAGGGAGTCTGCGGAAGGGATAAAGGGCCGGCTGCTGCGTTCGGGAACCTACTCTCCTCACTTCTTAAAACATTAATGTTTCATGAATATGCGAAGAAAGGTTGCACCGTGCCCCCAGTCGGTGTTATACTTTGAATGGTATTTTTGAGATGGGTGAGAAGAATTGAAGAGAAGAATTGAACAATTATTAAATGGGATATTTGAATACTCCAGGCCGGAGCTTGCCGTCTGGCCGCAGGAGATAACGATACTGGCGGAGCCGGGCACAGCAGTGCGCGGCAGTTTTCGGTTGGAGAGCAGCGATCATAGAAAAATCAAGGGATTTTTATACACTTCAAGCCCAAGGGTGATTTGCGAACCGGTAGAGTTTCAGGGACTTTCGAATGAGATTCATTATCAGGCCGACTGCAGCGGTTTTGCGGCGGGCACCCAGGAGGAAGGTATCATAACGGTCTGCAGTGATCTTGGGGAACATGAGATACCATATCGGATCCAGGTCAGAGAACAGGAATGTAATGACAAAGAGTCGGATATTACAGATATGGCAGAGTTTGTCCTTATGGCGCAAAGAGATTTTGACCATGCGTACCGTGTGTTTGTTTCGCCCTCCTTCCGCAGATTTATTCAGGAAAAAGAAACTGGGCTGTCCGGTCTGTATGACGGGCTTATGGCAGGGCAGGTCAGCCAGCAGAGTCTGGAAGAGTTTTTGATCAGTGCGGGTCAAAAGATGCCGGTGGAGATCTCTGTGGAAGAAACGTTCTACGACTGGGGGGAACTGACCGGGCCGGTCAGGGAGACTCTGCAGCTTACACGGAACACCTGGGGATTTCAGAAAATAAAGATTGAGTCGGATGCAAGATTTTTGAGACCAGAAAAGCGGTCGCTGTCTGCGGATGAATTTGCAGGGAGTACGTATGACCTGAATCTTATTGTGGACACGAATCTGATGCACGCCGGGACGAATTACGCAAGGCTGCAGATATCTTCAGGACTGAAGACAATAAGTATTGAAGTCAGGGCACAAAAGGCCGGGAATGCAGCGGCTGTCAGGAGCCACCATATCTGTAAGATCATGCAGAAGGAGCTGGAAGCGTTGTATGTAAGCTTCCGGTTGAAAAGGATTGATCTGACAACCTGGGTAGAGCGCTCAGTCAGCGTGATCAACAGCTATCGCAGAGCGGGGGGCAACGACCCCTTTGCAGAGCTGTTTCTGGTGCAGCTGTATTTTGCAGACGGAAAGAAACAGAAAGCATATAAGATCCTGGAGTCTCTGGAGAACCAGAAGTACCGGCTGAATACGCCGGAACGATACGGATTTTATCTTTATATGTCCACGTTCTTTTATCATGAGGCGTCTTATGTGGACCGGGTAGAAGAAGAGATCAGCAGGATGTTTTTCAGGGATAAAACAAACTGGAAGCTGCAGTGGATTCTGCTGTACCTTAAAGAGTCGCTGCTGAGTGACGACAATGCCAAATATGAGGTGATCGCCGAGCAGTTCCGCTATGGGTGCCGCAGCCGTATCATGTATCTGGAGGCATATGAGATATTGAAGAATAATCCGTTCCTGATGAGACATCTGGGGGCGTACGAGCTGGGGCTTTTGCGCTTTGCGGCCCGGGAGGAGATCCTGACGGCAGAGATTATCCGCCAGGCGGCGGGGCTTACGGTACACCACGGCAGATTTGACCAGAGACTTTACGAGATTCTGACCTCAGGCTATCAGCTGTATCCGTCTTCAGACCTTGTCAAGGCTATCTGTATTTTGCTGATGAAGGGGGATAAAAAGGATTCCTGCTATTTTCCGTGGTATGCGAAGGGCGTTGAAGACAGCCTGCGTATCACCGGACTTTATGAATATTATATGGAAACAATGGACAGCCTGGATATGAAGTCCATGCCGCAGGTTATTCGGATGTATTTCGCATATGATAATACATTAGATTATCGCAAACGGGCAGGAATTTACCGGAATATAATTGAAAACCGCGATGCAGATGCCCAGACATATCACAATTACCGGGTAGCGATTGAGCGGTTTGCAATCGACCAACTGGAAGCAGGGCGGATTTCTGATGATCTTGCAGTAATATACAAGACGTTTCTGAAGAGAAATATACTGACGAAACCTATGGCTGAAAAACTGATAAAGGTTCTTTTCTCCTACGAGGTTACCTGCAACGCTCCGCATATCCGAAAACTGATCCTTCATTCGGAGCATCTTGTCCGGGAGCAGTCAGTGATATTTTCAGAGGGAAAAGCAACGATTTCCATTTACGATCCCAATAGCGTGCTGCTGGTAGAGGATGACAGGGGGTGCCGTTACCAGGCGGACGCTCTGTGCCTGCGAAGACGTTTGTTCGGAGAGGAGGATATGCTGGCCTGGTGTGCGGAGAAGGCACCTGAGTATCCGGGCCTTTTGCTCTATCTCTGTTCCCAGTGTCTGGAGGCAAAGCTGGTCAATGACCAGACGCTTCCTTATTTCAGAAAGGCTTCTGAAAGAAGAGAATTTTCAGAAGAGTTCCGAACAAAAATGCGCAGGGAAGTGCTGGAATATTATGTAAACCATATGCGGGATGATTCGCTTCCGGAATTTCTGGAAAGTATTCCGTACCTGGAGTATGTTGCGGTGGACAAGGCGGCATTGATCACACTGCTTGCCGAGGAAGGAAAGTGTGCAGACGCCTTTTCTTTGCTGGATGCCTATGGTTCGGAGGGAATTCCTCTGCTGCAGCTTGTACGTATCTGCAGTCGGATGGTGTTAGAACTGGAGTTTGAAGAAAATACAATGCTGGTGGCTCTGTGTCACTTCTGTTTCAGCAGCGGAAAATACGACGATAAGCTGCTGCGCTACCTGCTTTTGTATTATGAGGGGCCGGTACAGGAAATGAAACTTGTATGGCAGGCTGCCGTGAAGTTTGATTTGGACACCATGCTTTTGGAAGAGAAGATTTTGATGATGATTCTGTTTACCAGAAGCGGGAGCCAGGGATCCGAGCCGGTGTTTGAGGCATACGTGAAAAAGATGGGCCGTAAACGGATCTGCAAGGCATATGTGAATCTGAAAGCGTATGAGTATTTTGTGAAGGGCATTCCTGTGGCGGATTCAGTATTCCAGTACATCGAACGGGAGTATGGATATCTGGAACCGAAGGGAAGGCTGGATGAGCAGGAAGAGGTATGCCGTCTGGCGCTTTTGCAGTATTATGCGAAGAAAGTAGAACTGACGCAGGAGCGCAGAGCAAGGACTGCCAAAATGCTGGAGGAATTCGGTGCAAAGGGAATGCGTTTTGCTTTTTGGCAGCGCTTTGACCGGGAGCTTCTGGCTCCATATCAGATGGAGGGCAGGGTGTTTGCAGAATATGCCTGCAATCCGGAGAGTGTTGTTCATATTCATTACCGTATCCGGGGAAGAGAAGAGACATATACAAAAGAAGCTGTGAAGAATTACTTTGAAGGTATTTTTGTAAGAGAATTCACGCTGTTCGCGGGAGAAGAGCTGGAATGCTATCTGGAAGAAGAACTGGACGGTGAAACAAAAAAGTCAGATAAAATAATTTTGACAGCAGCAGGGTCACCGGACGGCGGAAACTCAAAGTATGGATTCCTGAACCGGATATCGAGGGCGCAGCAGCAGAGCGATAAAGAGGCTTTATACAACGAGCTGGAAGCGTATTTTACACTGGAATATCTGACGCAGGAAGTGTTTACACTGGTATAACGATTCAGAATAATGTGATGTTATGCTGGATAGATAAAGTATTTATCCGTATCTTTATGGAGTGAGATTTTATGATACAGGCAACAAATGAATTGATTCTGGGAATTGAATTGAATGAAAGATTTGCCCAGCTGACGTACTATCATCAGTCTGTGAAAGAGCCGGTCACTCTGGGAATGACCTCTGAACCGGACCAGCTTTTTCCGATGGCGCTGCGTCAGGATGCGCAGGAAAGATGGCAGATATGGAACGGCGAACCCCAGAATGAGGGGGAAGAACCGGATATTGTCCGGATTTCTGATATTTACCGGAAAATTGAAGCGGGGCAGACGGCTGCCGATGACGGGCGCATTTTTGACGGGGCGGAGATTTTGGCCATTTATTTTCAGACGTGCCTGTCGAAGCTGAAATTGCTGACCCAGAACACAAAGCTTTATGTGATGGTTACAGTAAAGGAACTGACAGAAAGCTGGAGCAGCCTGATTACGGCGGCTCTGGAAAAAAATGGCGTGGACAGGAAGCGGATATATCTGCAGGATTATCTGTCCTCCTTCTATTATTATACGGTCAATCAAAAGAAAGAGCTGTGGTATCAGGACGTTGCACTTCTGGAATACGAAAACGAATCTATAGTTGGCTATGTGCTCCATATTGACCGGAGCACCAAACCGGCAATTGCCCGGGCGGACAAAATCGCCAGACAGCCTATGGATGATAGTGTACGCGCAGGACGGGAGGATCAGGAGTGGCAAAAAGAAAAGGATCGTCTGTTTTTTGAGCTTCTGAAAAAAGTATTTGAACGCAGGACGATTTCTGTCAGCTATTTGATGGGAGATTACTTTAATAAAAGCTGGGCGGAACGTTCCATACAGTATTTGTGTTACAAACGTCATGCATTTCAGGGAAAAAATCTTTATTCCAAAGGAGCATGCTATGCAGCTATGGAGCGGGCCGGGCTGATACCGGGCCGAGATATTATTTTCGGCGGCCATGATATGATTGAACGAAATCTGGGAATGGAGATGCGTATCAGAGGAAAAGAGACATTTTATCCTATGGTCAGCGCTGGCATCAACTGGTATGAAGCACATCACGTCTGTGAGTTTATTCTGAATAAGGAACGGGAGATCAGGATTATTTCACGGCCGATGGCTGCAGGAGAGGAAATTGTGCATATTATGCGTCTGACCGGGCTCCCGGCAAGGGCGGACCGGGGCACAAGAATCCGGCTGACTGTTTATTTTTCCTCACCAGGGAAGTGTCATATAGAGGCGGAGGATATGGGATTCGGCGGTTTTTACAGGCCATCCGGACTTAGCTGGAGCCGTACGCTGCTGTTTTGACACTTTGGAAAAATGTTTTCTTATTCTGAGATGAACATTTCAGGTGGAAGCTGATTCTTTTAAGAATGGAAGGAATTTGTGTATGAGTTATGACCTGTGCCTGCTTGGGCAGGCGGAGAAACCATATTACATTGAAAATATACGTACCGGTATTTATTCGCTGGAGGAGCTTTGTTTTTATCTGTACAACAATATCTGCCTGATTGATGAGTCCATCATCAATGAGGGCCTGTGCGACTGGATCCGGGACGAACTGAAACTGGGAAAATTGTACCGCCAATTGTATGAACAGCTGGAGAAAAAAGATGGAGCAGCCTTTTTTGTTTTGCCCATTTTCCGGGAGGCGGGCTATCTGACGCACCAGGAGATGCGGGAGTTCCAGGAAAAGCTTACGAAGCTGGAGGTGCAGTCGGAGGATATGAAGCAGAAGCTCCGGGGGGACTATCTCGTGAAGGAGAAAATGTTTGCCAGAGCCATATGGGAATACCGTCAGATCCTTGGACGTAAGAATCCGGGAAAGCTGGGGACACAGTTTTACGCTGCGGTTCTGAACAATATGGGAGCTGCTTATGCTGGCCTGTTTCAGTTTGAGCGGGCGGCGGACTGCTTCTGGGAATCCTACGGCCTGATGCAGACGAAGGAGACCTTCCGCAAATACATCAGCACCCTTCCTCTGTTCCTGTCGGAGGAGGCTTATCAGCAAAAATTAAAAGAGCTGCGCGCCGATTCGTACCTTGTTCAGAAAATACAGGAGTATAATGCCAAGGTGTGTACCCAGCAGCCGTTTCTTGCGGAGCTGGAGCGGATGAAGCAGCGTGATGCTTCGGAGGTCGTGGAGGAATTGAAGGAAGAATACTGCAGAAGTACGAAAATCTAAATACTGCAGAAGTACGAAAATACTTTATAAGTACGAAAATCTGAGCTTGCTTTCTTAAGTTATATACGCTATACTAAAAAACTGTTTAAAGATATATAGTTCTACCTCAGCGAGGGTCAGTGCCCTGTGGGTACCAACGCCCCGCTGCAGAGAAGCATTTGATTTATGGTAAACAGAGATTAGGACTTGCATAAGAACAGGAGAGATGCAGATGGATTGCGGAATTCATCAACAGGCGGAACCTACGGAGAAGCTTCGGGAGGAATGCGGTGTCTTCGGAATTTATGATTTTTCCGGCGAGGACGTGGCGTCGACCATATATTATGGTCTGTTTGCACTGCAGCACCGCGGACAGGAAAGCTGCGGTATCGCGGTCAGTGACACAAACGGCCCGAAGGGTAAGGTGCTGTCCCACAAAGGAATGGGACTTGTCAATGAGGTGTTTACCAGTGAGCACCTCGCACAGATGAAGGGGGACATCGGCGTCGGTCATGTCCGTTATTCGACGGCGGGAGGCAGTACGAGAGAAAATGCACAGCCCCTTGTGCTGAACTACGTTAAAGGTACGCTGGGACTGGCCCACAACGGAAATCTGATCAATGCACCGGAGCTTCGCAGGGAGCTGGAGCTTGGCGGCGCAATTTTCCAGACGACAATTGATACGGAAGTGATGGCATATCACATCGCCCGGGAGCGGGTGAGGACGAAGAATGTAGAGGGTGCAGTGGCCAATGCGATGAAGAAAATGAAGGGCGCTTACTCTCTGATTGTTATGTCGCCGCGTAAGCTGATCGGCGCCAGGGATCCATATGGCTTCCGGCCGCTTTGCATCGGCAAGCGTGACAATGCCTATATTCTTGCCTCCGAGACGTGCGCGCTGGATACCATCGGCGCAGAGTTTATCCGGGATGTGGAACCGGGAGAGATCGTCACCATCACCCCGCAGCATGGAATCGTTTCAGACCGCAGCATGTGTCTGAAACCGGATTCCAGAGAGACCACGGGCCGCTGCATTTTTGAATATATTTATTTTGGAAGGCCGGACAGCCACATCGACGGGATCAGCGTTTACAATTCCCGCATCAAGGCGGGAAGATTTCTGGCCATGGATTCGCCGGTGGAGGCGGACCTGGTGGTGGGCGTGCCCGAATCGGGAAATGTGGCGGCGCTGGGCTATGCTATGGAATCAGGCATCCCTTATGGTATGGCATTTTTTAAGAACAGCTACGTCGGACGTACCTTTATCAAGCCGAAGCAGAGCAACCGGGAATCCAGTGTCCGGGTGAAGCTGAACGTCATGCGGGAGGCCGTAGAGGGCAAGCGTGTCATTATGATTGATGATTCCATCGTCCGGGGAACCACCAGCGACCGTATCGTGCGGATGCTGCGAGAGGCCGGAGCGACGGAGGTGCATATGCGGGTCAGCTCACCGCCGTTCTTGTATCCCTGCTATTTTGGTACGGACGTGCCGGCACGGGAGCAGCTGATCGCCTACAATCGAAACGTGGAGGAGATACGGCAGATCATCGGCGCAGATACCTTAGGCTATTTACGGCTGGAGCGTCTGCCGGAGCTGGTAGATGGACGGTTGTCGATCTGCAACGGCTGCTTTACCGGAAAATACCCGCTGGATCCCCCCACCGAAGACATCCGGGGAGACTATGAGCGATAAGCACGAGCGCGGCCGGGTTGACAGAGTACGACGACTGCTAGCAGGCGGGAGGACTCTGAAAAGCCGGACATGAGAGTGCAACGGACACCGAAAAAGCGGAGCTTTTGAGGTGAGCGCTCGTGCTTAGAAAAATGCGCGGCCGGGTTGACAGAGTACGACGACTGCTAGCAGGCGGGAGGACTCTGAAAAGCCGGACATGAGAGTGCAACGGACACCGAAAAAGCGAAGCTTTTGAGGTGAGCGCTGGTGCATAGAAAAATGCGCGGCCACTCCAAGAAGCTTTTGAGGTGAGTAACAGATAAATATTTATATATTATAAGGAGAAACATATGAGCACAGACAGATATCAAAGCCCGCTGTCAGAGCGTTA
>JAUNGD010000048.1 GCA_030524705.1 Lachnospiraceae bacterium
GATATAGTCAGGCATTGGACCTGTTGGATGCATATGACCATCAAAATATGATGCGCCCAAAAGGCAACCGGGCAACGTATATTTTGACATATGAAGAATGTAGAAAAGTAATTGACAGTATGAAATTTGGTGATAGCAGTTCATTATTTGGTAATGAAAAGGATGATTCCTTTGCAGGAAGTATTGGAGCAATTTATCAAAGCTTTGCAGGAGAGGATTTGTACCCGACGTTAGAAGAGAAAGCAGCAAATTTGTTGTACTTCATAACGAAGAACCATAGCTTTTTTGATGGAAATAAAAGGATTGCGGCTACCATGTTTTTATATTTTCTGGATAAAAATGGAGCCCTGTTCAGGGATGGAGAAAAATTGATTGATGATCATACTCTTGTGGCACTTACTATTATGATAGCGGAATCTAATCCGGAAGAAAAGGAAATGATGATAAGTGTTATTATGAATTGTATAAAATAATGTTTTTACTCTACCATTTACTACACCATTTGCCCGTGAATTTGCGTAGAATTACATAGAAATGCGTAGATTTGGGGCAAAAACGAAATTGAAGAAAAGTGCCAAAAAGCCTGAAATACACGCCTATCGAACTGCTAATGTTCGATAGGATAAAAGTTTGTAGGCTTATGAAAGGATATATTCAAGATGATAAAAATACTTTTCGTGTGCCACGGCAGGAGTTGCCGGGCACGAGAAAAGTGTTGAAAATAAAGCACTTCCTGTGTTTATTGGTTGAGTTTACCAATGATTTACCAATATTTCTGGAGAGCTAGACTTGCAATTATAATACCAGAATGAGGAGGGAAAAAGAAAGAGGAATGCTCCGATTCATGGCCATTCCTTTTTGCTCAAAGGTTTTATGTAGTTTTTCTTTAGATCACGGATGTTTCCAAAGAAGGTTTTTTCGGATTTGGAGAACATATTATTTTCCAGCTTTAGCCTAACCAGTTCCAGCGTGCACAGCAGGTCTGCGGCCTGGAAAAGCTTATGAGAGAAAATCTTCATAGTGTTCACGGATGAACTGGGAAATCTGTTTGGACAGTCTGCCGGTAGCTTCAACAATATCCGAAATGTGTTTCTTTTCAATGCAAAAGCATTTGTAACGGATATCAATCTGACGGATGAAAGCAACCATTTTATTGAAGATCCGGCGGCGTTCATCAACTGACATATATGTATAGATTTCTTCCTTACGGATAATGGGGCCTGTATGTATGCATAGGTTATCAAGGTTTAGATATGAAAGTTCCTGGTTTAGTTTTGAAACAGCGGGCTGAATGTCTTCCTGCTGGTCGTGGAAAACCATTGTAATGATATAGTAAGGCGAATGGTGGTCATATTCACCGAAATCACCGGATTCATCTATGAAAATGCTAAGTTCTTTTAATACCTGTCACCTCTGCAATGTTTGAAAAAAATGGCGGGGAACTTCCCCGCCCTTGATGAACCTGGGTCTTGCGACCAGCCCAAATGAAATCAATGATTTCGTTACCTTTAGTATATGCCAGAATTGTTGAAAGTGCAATAGAAATTTAAGGAAATTGGAAAAGTGATAGGAAAGACTCATTCGTAAAACTAAATTCCGTCCCTATTGAAGGTATAGATAGAGGTTACTTTTACAAATGTAAGGGTAGAATTTAATCTTACAATCCGTAGGACACTCTTTTCCCTCATTTGCTTGAATATCCATTATCTAAAATAGGTAGTATTGTCAGTGGCTTAGTAGCGTAAGCCAAAGAGTGTTGGAAATTAGAAACGCTACGATTGCCCAAATTTTGTATTTGAGTAAATCCAAAGAGCGGTTTGGCAGCGAATTCAAAAGGATTAACAACTTGTGTAACGATGTTGGCATTAAATATTCTTGTGAGAATAGAGAGAATGGATTTAAGTTTGTCATCTACAGGCCAGAGTTTCAAAGTGACATTCCAAGTGTCACTTTGAACGGAGATGTCGGTTCTTACTATTTTGAAGCAGAAGCCAGATTTATCAAGGGACGAAATTGCAGATAAGATTTCCAAAACCGTAAGAACAGTGTAGTAAAGCAATAGATAATGTGGGATTGAATTTTGCGTAGAAACACACGATTCGCATTGGAGGAAAAAGATGCAAGGAACAAGATTTAAAGAAAAAGTGAATATATTTATTAGTTCTAATTGTGGCGAAAGGTATACGTTAGTTAGGGAAGCGTTAAGATTATTGCTTTTGGAAACTGGAATGTGCGAAGTTTATATGTTTGAGGAAGAGGGAGCAACAACAAGTGATGTTGTATCGGCATATATGAGGAGGCTTGAGAGATCCGATATCATTGTATTTCTCATTGATAATAAAGATGGAATTGGTGAAGGTACAATGAAGGAGGTAAAGAGAGGACGGGAATTAAAAAAGAAAAGTATATTTTTGTTTTGCGATGAGAATGAAAAAGAAGCGACAGAGCTGCAGAAGGAGATCATAGCTATGCAAAATGGGGAAAAATTTAGGGTGATTTCCCAGTTTGCTAAGTTTCCGGAAATTGCATATGAGAGTGTGATTAATGATATTATAGACACGTATCTGAGTTATTGTAATGCAAAAATTGAGAGTATTGGTTCAGAAGTGGATAGCGATAATTCTGTTGAGAATGCCATGGGCAATATTCGTAGCATATTGAATAAAGATGCTTTTAAAGGCTGTAACTATACGAAATGGGTTCTTAATTGTGAAGTCTCTATTGGACAGGAATATCCTAAGAAAATAGATACTTTTGATAGATTATGTAGTGACTTGTTTGGTGTTATACTGGGAAATAAATCTATAGAAAATATTGATTTTGAAGGAATCAAAAGATATGTAAAGGATATGCATGAACCAGGAAATTTGCAAAAAGCCATAATGTTCAGAATGGATGCAATGGAAGCGTATTGGAAGGGAGAAATAAAAGAAGCGATTACTTCCTTGGCTAATGCGTTAGAGATTGCGTTGGGAACTAAGAAGATACCACGTTGGTTAGTAAATGATATTGCTATTGATTTAAGAAACATGAATGTTATTAATAATAAAGAGCGTAATATCATTGATTATTTACCACAAGGACAGGATGTTATTAATGAAAGCGAAGAACCGGTTTTCTTTCCAGTTGTAGATAGATTTTCATCCACTTTTTATGAAAATGTGGCAAAAGAAATGCTGGATAATACCATTGAATCACCATTTACAATTAGGTTTGGTGGTGTTGATTATATATTGAATCAGATTGTTGATATTTATGTTGCGGCTTTGCTATATGGTTCGATAGTGCACACGGTTATGATTAGAGAGAAAATAGTATCATATTTACAAGGGCTTTGTTTGCAGTATAGGGAACATAAAATATTAATTACTACGATTAAATTATTGCTATTGGTGGGGGATGAAAAGAAACTGTCAAAATTTACAGAAACATATGGTGTATATACAGACAATGTAAATTCAGAAGATGTAAACGAATGGATAGATGCTGTATCGAAGATAAAAATTAAATATAGAAGGTTTAATTCATCATGTTTACTTCTCAGTTTTTGGGGTTCATATTTTAGTGATAAGCAATTTGAAGATTTATACGCTAATTTAAAAGCTGATTTTGTTTTATGGACAGAGGAACAATATGCAGGTGATTTAATATTTAAAGCATATTTATCTGTATTGGAAAAGAATCAGTATAGAATTACTCAAAAAGATTTCTTGGAAGTTTCTTATCGCTTTTTTGAAAAAGGTTTAAAAAGATGGTATGATGACGTGTTTGGGCTACTGAGCAGAATACAATTGAAAAAGATTGGTGATTCGGAAATAAAGCAATATGTGTCTTGGCTTGTAGAGTGTGTTAACAATGAGGAAATTGTAAAACAATGCCATAAACTTCCGGTAGCAATTCAAAATGTAAGATTGCAGAGATACGATGTTTCGGAATTAGATGAAGTGGTTAAGGAAACGTTTGAAAAGTTTTATAATAATGAGTACAGTTTGAATGTTTTTGAACATGATTTAGAAGAAACAAACTTACATATTGATAGGCTGGTAGAAAGTATTGAATCGCAAAATAAAACACAAGGTAAAGGGGGGTGTTATAGTCGATACGCTACAAATCCATATAGGACAATAGAAAATATACTTACTTTTGGAAAAGTCAAAGTACCTGTAAAAGAAATAGGTAAAGTACTGAATGCAGCATTGGGAACACTTAGAGCGGAGAGACAGACCTTAGAAAGTAAAGTTGATGCATGGAAATTGATAACAATAATTTTTATGATGTATCCTAAAGCAAAGTGTGTTAAAGAAGCTTCTGTAGATATAAACAAAAATCTTGATGTATGCTTGCAAGGAAAAAATACCCTTTTATCTAGTGGATATAATGAAAGTAGTTTGCGAGTTGTATTTCAATTTTGGAAGATGTTTACTAACCAAATTGATGAATTAAGTGTAATTGGGATATTTGCTAACATTGCGAAGAATGACACTTCGGAAATAATTACAGTACTTAGTTTGTTATATGGTTTGTTGACAGAAGCTGAAAAGCTAAGATTGTCAATTATGCATAGTAAATATATGCTTCAATCCCTCTTGGAATTTAGTAGAAATCAAAATAGTGATGTGAGATTTTATGCATATATATCATTAATAAAGATAATGAATATAGACCAAGAATGCGAAAAATTGATTTTGGCTCGATTGTCAGAAGCTATGGATGGAGAAGTATATAAAAATAAGGTTGCAATATTAAGTAGACTAACAAAGAAGGAAGACAAAAAAATACAGTATATTATTTCTAAAGGAAAGGTAGATAATCACTTTTGGGTTAGAAATGTGGCTGGCAGATGAGAGGTGTTTAAATAAAACCATTTGTAACTAATAGGATTATGAGCATAAATATCAATAATAAAGAAAAGTGAATGATTGTGGGAACAACGGAAATAAGAGTAGTATACTCCTCAACTTTATCACTCTTCGTACCACTTTTGCCAACCAAGATATGCTAAAATATGCAAAGATATGCCAGCATATGCTAACTTACCTATAATTCACATCTGCCATGCGGCAGACAAACATCTTAATGAATCGCGCATTTACAGACTTTTGCCAAGATATGCCAAGAAACAAAAGGAAAAAGAGAAAATGATAAAAATATTATTCGTTTGCCACGGCAACATCTGCCGTTCCCCCATGGCAGAGTTTATTTTCAGAAATTTAGTTAACACCCGTGGCCTGGGCTACGAATTTCAGGCCGCCTCTGCCGCCACCAGCTATGAGGAAATCGGGAATCCAATCTATCCTCCAGCGAGGCGGAAGCTGGCGGAGCACGGGATCCGGGCGGAGGGACACCAGGCCCGCCGGATGGAGCGCCGGGATTATAAGGAATACGATTATCTGGTTGGAATGGAACAATACAATATCCGCAATATGCTGCGGATTCTCGGCGATGACCCCCAGCACAAGGTAAGCAGATTGCTGGATCATTCAAAAAGGCCACGAGATATTGATGATCCTTGGTATTCCGGGGATTTTGAGACGGCGTATCAGGATATCCTTGAGGGGTGTGAAGCGCTTTTGGAGGAGATACTGCAGGATAGAAAATGATGCTCGGTTGAACCAGCAGATTAGATACTGCGTTCGAACATATATACAGAAAAATGTATTCCGGAGGAAGCATGGAAGAAAAAAAGAAACCGCGGTATTTCGAGGAGGCACTGTCTGATTTTACCCATGATGTTGCCAGTGGCAGAGCAATCCGACATCTGGTAGATTTGGGTTATACGACGCCGCAGATTATGCAGCGTCTGGATTATCCAACTCCCCGGGGGAGAGTAGAACAGACGGTTTACCGTTATATGAAGGAGCAAGGGATACTGCTGTCAGAGCTGCCGGAAACGCAGGAAAAAAGAAAGCTGTTTGTGGTGAAAAAACGAACACCGGAGGCTCTGACCCGATGTCTGAGGAAGCGTATTGATATAAATGGAGAGGAAAATTCCTATATCTCGTGTCCCTTCGGAACAATTTACAGGGATCGGGAGACACGGATGCAAAAACTGCTGGCGCCTCTTACAGCCCGGGAACAGGAGTATATTCTTGGAATCCCATGGGAAATGCAGGTTATGTATCACCGGCTGACGAATCGGATGGTGGAGATTGGTGTGCAGTTGGCGTTGTATTCAGATATGGAGTTTCAATTTTATTTTTTGAAAAGTAATGAGGTTTTGATGTTGTGAGATGTGTAAGGATCCTCTAAGGCGATATTATGGTTCAGAAAGTATATATCCGGTAAGATTAAATGGGCCTGCATAAAATGAAAGAAAAATATCGGAACGATCATACGTTTTTCCGGAAGTTAGACAGGGCTCTAGACAGTCTGATAGTTAAAAAAATAAAGATATAAAAATGGATTTGATCTGAAAAACAAATGCAGATTGAATCCATTTTTTCTTGGAAGAAAAATTTGAAAACGGGATAAAAGCTTTACCGGCTATGGCGCTTATGATGGGGCTTTCAGTAATTCTGGCCGTCAGCAGTCGGACAGCGAACAGCTGTCAAGGAAGAATGCCATTACATTGATGTTCGTGTTCATTTTAAATTTAGCCATGAAAATGCACATAAAAATGTGAAAAAAATGGAAAACAACGAACAAAATGAACATATAAAGCGTTGACGTTGTGCGAATACATTGGTATTATTGTGGACAAAGAAGAAAGGTAAAAGAACAAAGTGCTGTGAATGCTATAGGCGGAGGATGAATTATGGAAGAACTGAAAATGAAAATGAGAGAATTAAATATTTCAGAAGAAGCAATAAATGAGGTTTTGTTTGTTGCGAAGAGAATGGATGACAAAGGGCTCGTAAATTCCTTTGCAGGTAATATTTCTACCAAAAGGGATGGATTGATTTATATTACGCCCACCGGACAGAACAAGGGCCTGCTGACGCCGGAGAAGATTGCTGTGGTAAATGAGCAGGGGGAACGGATTTGGGGTATGAAAGAGACTTCGGAGATTATTATGCACAAAATGGCGTATGACATATGTGAGGAAAATGGGTGGGATGTCGGTGGTGTGGTACATAGCCATTCCAGGATCATGACAGCATTTTCCATGTGCGGTATGTCGATTGAGACAGATGCTTTTCCGGAGATGATGGGCAATTTCCATAAGGTACCCTGTGTACCCTATGGTGAGCCGGGTACAAAGTATATTTTGACTATGGCTGAGCCATATCTGGCAGAAGGCTACCGAATCGTTCTTCTGGGCAACCATGGAAGTCTGGCTGTGGGCAAGACCGTTGAGGATGCCATGAATGTGGTGGAAGCATGTGAAATTCTGGCGGAGGAGATTCTGATCGCTAACTATATCCTGAAGGGGGAAAGAAAACTGGATCCGGATGAAGTGGCCAGATTCTTTGAGGTATATAAGGAGAACAAGGCAAAGCGCAGAAAATAAGCCAGATATCTTTTGGGACAATGGAGGGCTTCTGATGGGTGTGGAAAATGTAATTGAGTTAAAAAATATAACAAAAGATTTTTTTGGGGTGCGCGCTCTTGATAATGTTTCAATCAGCATTCGTCCAGGCAGAGTTCATGCCTTGCTGGGAGAAAATGGTGCTGGAAAATCTACGCTTATGAAAATCCTGAATGGGACCTATCAACCGGATAAAGGACAGATCTTTGTAGAAGGAAAAGAAACAACAGTGGCGGATACGATCGATGCCAGAAAGAAAGGCATCGCAATGATATATCAGGAGTTGAATTACATATCTGAATTGTCTATAGAAGAGAACGTATTTATGGGGCGTTTTCCGACAGGGAAAATTCCGGGGACGGTAGACTGGAAAGAAGTTCGTCGACAGACCAGAGTATTTTTGGAGAATGAGGGACTGGATTATGATCCAGGAATGAAAATTAAGAATCTTTCTGTCTCAGAAATCCAGATGCTGGAGATCATGAAGGCGATTTCCTTTGACGCGAAGGTCATTATTATGGACGAACCGACTTCATCGATTACGACAAGAGAGGTTGCTCTGCTTTTTAAACGTATCCGGGAATTAAAACAAAGAGGGATCGCCATCGTTTATATTTCTCATAAACTAGATGAAATTTTTGAAATAGCAGATGACGTGACTGTCCTCCGGGATGGCGTTGTCGTGGATCATGATCTGATCAATCAATATACTTCTGAAAAGCTGATTACTCAGATGGTAGGGCGTGAGATCAAAAATGTTTATCCGAAGGAGCAGGTGCCGATTGGAGAAGTACGTTTCAGGATTGAAAATTTTTCCCGGGAAAACATCTTCCATCATGTCGGACTGACTGTCAAAAAGGGAGAGATCCTGGGGATCGCAGGTTTGGTAGGAGCTGGAAGAACAGAACTGGCCCGGTCTGTCGTCGGCCTTGACTCCCGGGATGATGGGGATATTTATCTGGACGGACAGAAGGTGGAAGAAAAAAGTGTCTTCGGAACAATGAAGCAGGGAATTGTTATGGTATCTGAGGACCGCAGGGAATATGGCATTATTGGATGCCGGAATCTCATTGAAAATGCAACATTGGCGGATAATCTTCTTCAGAAAGGGATTATTGCCGGCACGAAACCGCAGGTGAAGAGAGCGAAAGAATTAATAAAGGGACTGAACGTAAAAGCTTCCAGTGTGAATGTGAATATTGAAAATCTTTCCGGGGGAAATCAGCAGAAGGTAGTTCTTTGTAAGTGGCTGATGGCAAATGCAAAAGTACTGATTCTGGACGAACCCACCAGAGGAATTGATGTAGGTGCGAAGTATGAAATCTATAAAATTATAGGGCAGCTTGCCGGGCAGGGATGTGCGATTATTGTGATCAGTTCTGAAATACCGGAACTGATGGGAATTGCGGACCGTATTCAGGTCATGTGCCGCGGAAAACTTTCACCAAGTATCCAAAGGGAGGATTTTTCTCAGGAATTAATCATGAAATACGCAGTAGGGGGGATAAAGAGTGAATGCGAAAATGAAGAAAATTAATATTAGAAAATATTCCAATATCCTGATTTTGATCGGAATGGTTATTGTGTGTTCTCTGGTTGAAAAAGCATTCCTGTCACCGAACAATTTTATTAATATTTTAAGGCAGATCAGCGTGGTAACGATTATGGCCATGGGACAGACCGTATTGATCATCGGCGGGAAGCTTGATCTGTCCATGGGATGCGGAGGGGCCATGGCCGGAACCTTTGCCTGTATTGCTTATGTGGCTACCGGTTCAATGACAGTGGGGATTCTGACAGGTATTGGCCTGGGATGTCTGATCGGCATCATTAATGGATTTCTGGTCACCACGTTTGATGCGCCGCCTTTTATTGTGACCCTGGCAATGCAGAGCATTACGATGGGTGCAATCTTCCTTTATACAAATGGAAATAATGTTTATCAGATTGGCAATTTTAAGGTAATCGGACAGGGCAATATAGGGATTATTCCAACTCCGGTCATTATCATGCTTGCAATCTCTGTTCTGACCTGGTTTCTGTTAAGCAAATGTAAATTTGGCAGATATATTTTTGCCATAGGAGGCAATGAAAAAGCAGCACAGGCTTCCGGAGTAAACATTAAGAAAACAGTAATGCTTGCTTATATTTATTCGGGAGCTCTGGCCGGTCTGGCCGGCGTGATTCTGATGTCCCGGTTGAGTGCAGGGATGCCTTCCAGTGGTATGGGGCTGGAGACAGACGCGATTACAGCTACGATTGTAGGCGGCACGAGCTTTACTGGCGGCATCGGAACTGCCTGGGGAACTGTGATAGGATCTTTGATCATCGGCGTACTGAATAATATCATGAACCTGACCGGGGTACAGGCTTATCTGCAGCAGATCATTAAAGGGGTTCTCATTATTGCAGCGGTTTGCCTTGACATTTATACAAAAGAGCATAAACGCGCAGTGAGAGATTCAGGTAATTAAGTGCTATCACAAAAATCACCTCTATAGGGGGATTTTATAAAAAATCTGCCAGATATTCCGGCAGATTCTGCAAAAACTATGTATTTAATGAAAAGGAGGAAACACAATGAAAAAGAAAATGATTGGTTTTGCAATGGCAGCAACAATGGCAACAATGGCTTTTGCTCCCACGAGTATGGCATCCGCTGAGGAATCGTATGATGTGGCCGTCCTGATTGGAGATATGACAGCGACATATGCTTCCTGGCTGGCATATTCTTTTGAACAGCTGGAAGATGAGTATCCGCAGTTAAATCTTTCCATTATTGACTGCGGCAACGACCAGGCTACACAGATTTCCAACCTGGAAAACTGTGTATCTAAGGGATATGATTATGTGATCGTGCAGCCTATTGATGTAACGGCAACCGCAGATGCAGTTAATTCTGTTATTGCGGCAGGCATTCCGTGTTGTACGGTAAATGGTTCCAATGATGGAATGGAAGAAGCAAGCAGCGTAGACTGTGATCCTGTTCAGCAGGGTGCCGTTCCGGCAGAACAGGCCCTGGAACAGATCCCGGAAAATGCAAACGTAGTAGTTCTTCTTGGACCGTCCGGAAACTTCCATTCAAATGGACGTCGTGAAGGCTGGGAAGAGACCTTCTTCTCACAGAGAGAAGACGTTACAATTTTGGATGAGCAGATTGCAAACTGGTCTAAAGAAGAGGCTATGACTTTAATGGAAGACTGGATCACAAAGTATGGCGATGACATTGATGCAATTGTATCCATGAACGATGCGCAGGCCCTTGGATGTCTGGAAGCATGGAAGGCTGCTGGTTACAGCTGTGACGATATCCTTGCTTACGGTGTTGACGGACTTGCAGATGCATGTCTTTCCATCAAAGACGGCGAACTGACCTGTACCAGTGTGCAGAATGCTTATGACCAGGCTTCTAATGCTCTTCGTATTGCGGCAGGCACTCTGGCAGGTGAAATCGAGAATGAAGTATATCAGTCTCCGGGCGAACTGATTGACAGCAGCAACGTAGACGAGTGGATCCAGATTCATACTGATAACGGTCAGATTCAGTAATTTGAATGAATCATCCGGTAAGATTGGTGGAGAAAATGAACGAATACAAAGGGTTTGATGAGAATTTAAGCTTAAATGGAAAAATTGCACTGATTACTGGTGCTGCCAGCGGAATTGCGCTGGCGACATCTCAGATGATGACCCGTAAGGGTGCCAGGGTCATCATGGCAGACCGGAATTCGAAGGTTGTGGAAGAGGCAGAAAAAATTCCGGGAGCCATTCCTATAATTTTGGATATCACAGATTATGCAGCAATTGAAGCAGCAGTAGAGCGGGTGGTATGCGAAGTTGGAAATATTGATATCCTCTGTAATATTGCGGGACTTGGATCCGGAACTCCGGTGACTCAGATTCCACACGAAGAATTTGACCAGGTACTGAAGGTAAATCTGAACGCTGCATTCTATATGAGCCAGATTGTAGGTAAGCAGATGATTGCAGCCGGTAAAGGCGGAAGAATTATCAGTATGGCTTCTCAGGCCGGGATCGTTGCCATTGACGGACATGTTGCATATTCTTCCTCCAAAGCAGGTCTTATGGCAATGACCAGGGATCTCGCCCTGGAATGGGGAAAATATGGGATTACAGCAAACACAGTGGCCCCGACGGTTGTCATGACTCCGATGGCAAAGGATTATTGGGTAGGAGAGCGGGGGGAAGCTCATCTTGCACAGATTCCGGTTGGACGTTTTGCGGAGATGGATGAGATTGCCATGGCAGTATGCTATCTTGCAAGCGATGCTGCGGCTATGATTAATGGAGCGAATCTTGTTGTAGATGGTGGATTTACAATAGGGTAGACAAAAGAATTCCTCTGGAAAAGTTTGCAGGAGCCCTTCAGATAAAAATGAAGGGCTCTGCTTATTTTATTGCCAGTGGACATCCACACGGGCCTGCTGCAGTGTTGTCAGAAGATCCTGTTCAAGCGGCTGGTCCGTGATCAGGGTGTGGACGGAGTCCCAGGTATTGAGCAGGAAAAGCCCCTGGGAATTGGCCTTCGTATGGTCGGCAAGCAGGTAGTTATGGGAAGAATTCCCGGTCATAATGCGTCGGATCTGGGTACCAGTCATACCATCGTTGAAAACGCCGGTTTTGGAAAAACAGCTGCAGGAAGTAATGGTGGCATCCACAAAGATTTGTTTGGCGATGGAAATGGAGGTTTCATCATCAAAGGTATTGTGATCTGGTCCGAGAAAGCCTCCGATAACGTAAGGGCGGACTCTGGGATTTTCACAGATGATTTTCAGAGCCTGGAGGCTGTTTGTAAAAATGGTGCATGTATGGCGCGGCGAAAAAATTTTCAGCAATTCTGCTGCGGTGCTGCTTCCGTCAACATAGATAGAAGAGACATCCTTTAATAACTCAAGGGCAGTGGCGGCAATTTTTTGCTTCAGGCCAAGATTTTCATGGTATCGGTAATCAAAAGAGAATTCCTGTCTGTTTTTGTTTGTGATGTGAGCTTTCCCATATGTACGGTTTATCAGATTGGAACGCTCAAGGCTGTCCAGATCCCTCCGGATAGTCATAGCCGATACTTTGAATTGCTTTGAGAGAGCATCAACAGAAATTTCGCCATTAACCCTCAATACATTGTAAATTTGTTCCCTTCTTTCCTCTACCTTCAAATAAATCACCTCATTTTGAAAAATTGTTCGTTTCGATTGAAATTATAATAAGAACAGCCCAGAAATGCAACAATTATTTCCACATTTATGGGCACAGAAAACTGTGGAATACTGTCGTGGTGAAATAAAAGTATAAAAACGGAATATAACACAACAAACAATAGAAACGAACATCTTTATTACTGCTGCAGCTGAGGCAGGGAACGGATGGTAAAAAAGGAAAGTAAACAAAATAAAGCAGGAAAAAGGCATGAAGGGATAAATATGAGCCTGAAAAAATGCGCAGAGTCGGAAAAGATAAGGAGGAGAAATGATGAAACCACAGTATCTGGCAATTGATTTAGGATCGAGCAACGGTAAAATTGTGAGTGCCTGGCTGGATCAGGACAAGAAACTTAAAATGCAGGAAGTGGGGCGTTTCCCGACGCCCCGGGTCTTTGTGAATGGGCATGTGTGTACTGAGATCTATGAGATTTATGGGTTTGTCTGCAGAACACTGTCAGAAATGGGAAGAAAAGGGATTGAAATAAAAAGTGTCGGCGCGGATTCATGGTCCAGTGATTTCTGTATGGTGACACCTCGGGGAGAACTGGCAGGACTTCCTGTGTTTTACCGTGACAAGCGGACTAACGGTATGATGAGTGAAGTGGAGAAGGTCATCAGTTACCGGGATTTGTATAGGCTGACGACTCAGAGGAGAATCCAGGATGCGTCCCTGTGCCAGCTTCTGGCAATTAAGAAAGAGGATCCCTCCCAGTTGGAGGGTGGTAACAAGCTAATGTGTCTGGGAGATCTGCTGATGTATTTTTTTACCGGAAAGATATGCTCTGAGGTATCGGTAGCTTCTTATACACAAATGTTTAATATGCATGATATGTGTTGGGAAAACCGGGTATTTGACATGTTTGGAATTCCCCGGGCGATTCAGCCGGAGGTGGTTCAGGCTGCGGACTGTCTGGGAAGCATATCGGAAGAGCATGCAAAGCATCTGGGGGTGAATCGCTTTGAGATAATTGCTCCTGCAGTGCATGATACTTCCTCAGCAGGAGTGGCGGTTCCGGTGGATGGGCGGAAAAACTGGGCGTATCTTGCCACTGGAAGCTGGTATTTGGTGAGTATGGAACTGGAGAAGCCGGCGGATCCCGAGCTTTCCTATCACTTTAACCTTTCTAACACCGGATTGGCTTTTGGAAAGACGTTGCTGAAGCGCAATGTCTGCGCTATGTGGATTATTCAGGAATGCCGCCGGATGTGGCAGAGTGCGGGATACGACTGTGATTATCCGGTCATTGCGGCGCTGGCGGGGAATGCAAAACCGTTTTATGCGATGATTGATCCGGATGATGTCAGTTTTTATAATCCGGAAAATATGGTGGAATCGGTACTGCAGTTTCTGATAAAGACCGGGCAGAAGGTACCTGCCATAGATGATATCGGACAAATTGCCCGGATCATCTATGAGAGTATTGCATTTAAGTGCCGATATTCTCTTGAAGCATTGAAGAAAACCACAGGCAGATGTGTGGACACCCTGTATACGGTGGGCGGTTCAAGTAATGTGGCTTTTCTGAATCAGATGATTTCTTCTGCGCTGAATATTATGCTTCTGACCGGGCCCCAGGAAGCTTCCGCTGTCGGGAATATCCTGCTGCAGGCGGTGGGAAGCGGTGAGCTGGGCGGAGAAGAGGAAATTCGGGAAGTGGTGCGCAGGACATTCCCCATTCACGTATTTTATCCGGAAAATCCACAGGAATGGGATAACCATTATCAGGAGTTTCTGCAGATCTGCGGTTTGGATTTGATACAAGGAGACAGATAAGAGTGAGTAAGATTCGGAAATTTATAAGTTCTGTGAAGAATGGGATTTCCGGATATTTTCAACATTTTTTGTTAAAGATTTCCACGAATATCTGTTGACACACCCCGAGGTGTGTACTATAATATTCCAAGTGTGGGCAGGTTATATTCTATAATTGCGCCCTGAAACAATAAGTATAAATGTTCCGCCAAAGCCCCGGCAGGACATTTTACCATAAGGAATCATGCGGTGTATCCGCCGCCGGTTACGGACAGACCGGTGCTAGGTTCCGTTACTGGGAGGACGGAAATAAGCCTCTGCCAGCCCGGAGTGTAAGTTAATTAAGATTAAGGAGGAAAAACCATGAAGACATTTATGGCTAGCCCAGCAACGATTGAGAGAAAATGGTATGTAGTTGACGCTACAGATATGACACTTGGCCGTCTGGCTTCAGAAGTGGCAAAGGTATTAAGAGGAAAGAACAAGCCGATCTTTACACCTCATATTGATACAGGCGATTATGTAATCGTAGTAAACGCAGAAAAGATCCAGGTAACAGGTAAGAAGCTGGATCAGAAGGTTTACTATCATCATTCAGATTACGTAGGTGGGATGAAAGAGACTACGCTGCGTGAGATGCTGGCAAAGAAACCGGAAAGAGTTATTGAACTCGCTGTGAAGGGTATGCTCCCGAAGGGACCGCTCGGCAGAGAAATGTACAAGAAGCTTTATGTATATGCAGGTCCGGATCATAAGCAGCAGGCACAGAAGCCGGAAGTGCTGACATTCTAAGAAGGAGGTAAGGAACATTGGCTAAGGAAAGATATTACGGAACAGGAAGAAGAAAAAAATCAATTGCAAGAGTATATCTGATCCCGGGAACAGGTAAGATTACTGTTAATAAAAGAGATATCGACGATTACTTTGGTCTTGAGACACTGAAGGTTATCGTTCGTCAGCCGCTGGTTGCTACAGAGACAGCTGACAAGTTTGACGTTCTCGTAAACGTACATGGCGGCGGTACAACAGGTCAGGCTGGTGCAGTTCGTCACGGTATTGCAAGAGCGCTGCTTCAGGTAGACAACGAGTACAGACCGACACTGAAGTCTGCCGGGTACCTGACACGTGACCCGAGAATGAAAGAGCGTAAGAAATACGGTCTCAAAGCCGCACGTCGCGCTCCGCAGTTCAGCAAACGATAATTCTGAGACAATTAAAAACAAAAAGTTTTTCATGCCCGGTGTTATGCCGGGCAGTTTTTATGCCGCTTCCAGCATTTTCTTTTCATAATACATTTTGTGGCGGTTTTTATTGGTTCCCTCTTGACAAATCTCCTGAAATTGTATATGCTGTATAGGCAATTTAGCGGTTTAAAGTGCTAAATAAGCCGGCGGTATACCGGCAGAACATACAGGAGGACAGAAGAATGAGTCGCAGCAGACAGGGTTCCCTGATATCCGTACGCCCGGATGTCAAGGTAGTGGATTGTACATTGAGAGACGGCGGACTGGTAAACAACTTTGCGTTTACCGATGAATTTGCGAAGGATTTATATTTGGCCAATATCAAGGCCGGAGTAGATTATATGGAGTTTGGTTATAAGGCTTCCAAGGAAATTTTCAATCCAGACAAATTCGGCAAATGGAAATTCTGTGATGAAAAGGACATCCGCGCTATCGTGGGGGATAACAAGACCGATCTGAAAATTTCGGTTATGGCAGATGTCGGAAGAACAGATTACAAGAAGGATATTTTGAACCGTAAGGACAGCGTCATTGACCTGGTTCGCGTTGCTACCTATATTAATACGATTCCGGCGGCGATTGAAATGCTGGAGGATGCCAAGAAAAAGGGCTATGAGACGACGGTCAATATTATGGCGGTATCCAAGGTGCACGACGAGGATTTGGACGGTGCGCTGGAAATGCTCGGAGAAAGCAGCGTGGATGTAATTTATCTCGTGGACAGCTTCGGTTCCTTTTACCCAGAGCAGATTGAGCGTATCAGCGACAAGTATCTGAACATGGCGGCAAAATACAATAAAAAAGTGGGAATTCATGCCCACAACAATCAGCAGCTTGCTTTTGCCAATACCATTGAGGCGCTTTCCCGGGGAGCCAGCTATCTGGATGCAACCGTATCCGGCATGGGCCGCGGCGCGGGGAACTGTTATATGGAGCTTTTGCTGAGCTTCCTGCGGAATCCGAAATACAACAAGATAGCAATTATGAATTTTGTGGAAAAGCATATGGAAAAATTGCGTCAGGAAAGCCCGGCGTGGGGCTTCGATATCCCGTATCTTCTGACCGGGACGATGAACAGCCATCCCTCCTCTGCGATCCAGTTCATCAAAGAGGGACGCACCGATTACTCTATGTTTTATCAGGAATTGATGGATAACGTTCTATAATAAAATAATTAAAAACAGGATACCTGGATTTCTAATGCAAATCAGGACGCTTTAATTTATCGACGAACACCCCTTTCTGTGCTATGATTATTAGTAAATGATTATAGACCACAGAAAGGGGTATTTTTGATGGAAAAAGCATCAGAAAATAAACCAATTGAAAATAAAAAGCATCTATGCATCGGTATCCTCGCCCACGTGGATGCCGGCAAAACAACCCTGGCCGAGGGGATTCTTTACCTTACCGGCAGCATCCGAAAGCTGGGACGTGTAGATCATCAGGATGCGTTTCTGGACAATTTTGAGCTGGAGCGCGCCAGAGGGATCACGATATTTTCCAAGCAGGCGGAGCTGATGCTGGGGGATCTTCCGGTGACGCTTTTGGATACTCCGGGGCATGTGGATTTTTCGGCGGAGATGGAGAGGACGCTTCAGATCCTGGATTATGCGGTTCTCGTCATCAGCGGCGCAGACGGCGTACAGGGGCATGTGGAAACGCTGTGGCGGCTGTTGGAGCGGTATCAGATCCCGGTGTTTCTGTTTGTAAATAAAATGGACCAGCAGGGGACGGACCGGGCCATGCTCCTGCAGGAGCTGACGAAGCGCCTTGACCACAGATGCATTGATTTTGGGCCGCTGGCAGAGCGTGACCGAAAACAAAATGGCGGGGCGCTGCCGGAGGGCTGGAAGGATTTTCAGGAAAACCTGGCGATGTGCGACGAGTCTGTGCTGGAACGCTATCTCGAGGAGGGGGATATTTCTGACGAGGACATTGCAGAGCTGATAGCAGAGCGGAAGGTTTTTCCGTGCTATTTTGGGTCGGCTCTGAAAATACAGGGGGTGGAGGAGCTGCTGGCCGGTATCCGGTCTTACGGACGGGCGCCGGATTACCCGGAGAAATTTGGAGCCAGAGTATACAAGATCACCCGGGACAGTCAGGGAAACCGTCTGACGCATATGAAGATCACCGGAGGAACGCTGCGGGTAAAGGAGCTTTTGACGAACCGCAGGGAGCCGGGGGAGGATACGGCAGCAGGAGCCGGAGGCTCCGGCGCAGAAATATGGGAACAAAAGGCTGACCAGATCCGAATTTATTCGGGAAGCGGATTTCAGCCGGCAGCCGAAGCCGGTGCAGGCGTCGTCTGTGCCGTGACAGGGCTGGAGTACACTTATGCCGGTGAGGGACTGGGGGCCGAGACGGAGGCGGAGCTGCCGCTTTTGGAGCCGGTGCTGTCCTACCGGATTGAGCTGCCGCCGGAGTGCGACGTACATAAGACCTTTTTGCAGCTTCGCCAGCTTGAGGAGGAGGAGCCGGAGCTGCATATTGTCTGGGATGAGCAGCTTGGGGAGATACACGCTCAGCTGATGGGTGAGGTCCAGATAGAGGTACTGAAAAATATTATCCGGCAGCGGTTTGGAATATGGGTGGAATTCGGCTCCGGGAGTATTGTGTATAAAGAAACGATCGAGGCTCCGGTGGAGGGAATGGGACATTTTGAGCCGCTGCGTCATTATGCAGAGGTACACCTGCTTTTGGAGCCTGCGGAGCGGGGAAGCGGCCTGCAGTTTGCCAGTGACTGCAGCGAGGATGTGCTGAGCCGAAACTGGCAGCGATTGATTTTGACGCATCTGGAGGAAAAACAGCACCGGGGCGTATTGACGGGATCTGAGATCACAGACATGAGGATTACGCTGATCGCGGGGCGGGCCCACCAGAAGCATACGGAGGGAGGAGATTTCCGGCAGGCTACGTACCGGGCAGTACGTCACGGCCTGAAGCGCGCAAAAAGTATTTTGCTGGAGCCGGTATATGAATTTTCCCTGGAGGTCCCGGCTGAGTCGGTGGGGCGGGCAATGGCGGACATACAGAAAATGTACGGAAGCTTTGAGCCCCCGGTGATAGAGGGAGAAACGGCGGTGCTCAAGGGCCAGGCTCCGGTGGTGACTATGCGGGGGTATCAGACAGAGCTGGCGGCATATACAAAGGGGAGAGGGCGGCTGCTCTGTACCCTGAAGGGCTATGAAGAATGCCATAATGCGGAGGAAGTGATTGCAGAGAGGGGATATGATTCGGAAGCGGATCTGGACAATCCCACCGGTTCGGTATTCTGCGCCCATGGCGCCGGATTTGTGGTCAGCTGGGATAAGGTACAGGAATATATGCACGTGGAAAGCGGATGGAGCACGGAGAACGAGGCTGCCCCGGAGGTCCCTGAGGAGACCGGGAGCGGAAGAGCGTACGCATCGCCGGGGGGCCCTGCGGTGGATGAAAAGGAGCTGGAGGAAATTTTTGCCAGAACCTACGGAGCAGTACCCCGGAAGCGGAATCACTACACGAAGAGCAGACGGGTGGAGTCGCCGGGCGGAAGCAGGCGTCCCGCGGCCCGGGAAGCGGCGGACGAGTATCTTCTGGTGGACGGCTACAATATTATTTTTGCCTGGGATGATTTGAAGGAGCTGGCGAAGACGAATATTGATGCGGCCCGGGACAAGCTGATGGATGTCATGTGTAATTACCAGGGCTACAAAAAGAATCATTTGATTCTCGTATTTGATGCCTATAAGGTGACGGGAGGCCGCGGCGAGGTGTTTCAGTACCACAATATCCATGTGGTTTACACGAAGGAGGCAGAGACTGCCGATCAGTATATTGAAAAAACGGTCCGGGAGATCGACAAAAAATATCACGTTACGGTGGCTACCTCTGACGCTTTGGAGCAGATTATCATTCTGGGAGCCGGAGCGGCCCGGATGTCGGCGGCAGGGCTTCTTGAGGAGGTGGAGCTGATGAAGCAGGATATCAGGGCCAATTATCTGGAAAAGCAGACCGGAGGGAAAAATTATCTTTTTGACCATCTGGACGATTCTATGAATGATTTCATGGAGGACGTGCGCCTGGGAAGGCGTACGCTGGAGGAATAGGCAGGGCTGCTGCCCTCTTTTTTGCAGGATCGGAGAACGGAAGGATATATTTTAGAAAAAGCAGTAGCGTATGGAGCAAAATAATGATATAATACTACCAAATATGCAAAAAAATGCATTAAAATAATGGTGATTTTTACTAACAATGAAAAACGGGAGGATACTACAATGGGATTAGATGCAAAAACAACGATTGCCTCTGGCAAGGCCGTACTCGGTATTGAGTTCGGTTCCACAAGAATCAAGGCAGTCCTGATTGATGAAAACAACAATCCGATCGCATCAGGAAGCCATGACTGGGAAAACCAGCTGGTAAACGGTATCTGGACTTACAGTCTGGATGCGATTTGGACAGGCCTTCAGGACAGCTACCGTGATTTGGCTGCTGATGTTAAGAAAAAATATGATGTCGAGATTGAGTCTCTGGCGGCGATCGGCTTCAGCGCGATGATGCATGGCTATATGCCGTTTAATAAGGACGGCGAACTGCTGGTGCCGTTCCGTACCTGGAGAAATACAATCACGGGCCAGGCGTGCGGGGAGCTGACAAAGCTGTTCAATTATCATATTCCGCAGCGGTGGACTGTCGCACATCTGTATCAGGCGATCCTGAACGGGGAAGAGCATGTGTCGGACATTACGTTTGTGTCAACGCTGGCGGGCTACATTCACTGGAAGCTGACGGGACGCAAGGTAGTCGGTGTCGGTGAAGCCTCCGGTATGTTCCCGATTGACATTGAAACGAAGGATTACAACGCCCGGATGATGGCTCAGTTCAATGAGCTGGTTGACCAGAAGGGCCTGAGCTGGAAATTAGAAGATGTTTTCCCGAAATGTCTGGTAGCCGGAGAGGATGCCGGCGCTTTGACGGAGGAGGGAGCGAAGCTTCTGGATGTGTCCGGCAGGCTGAAGGCAGGTATTCCTGTCTGCCCGCCGGAGGGAGATGCCGGTACCGGTATGGCCGCTACAAACAGCGTTGCAGTGCGTACTGGTAATGTGTCCGCCGGTACTTCGGTATTTGCGATGCTCGTTCTGGAAAAGGATTTAAAGAAGCCGTATGAGGAGATCGACCTTGTCACGACTCCTGACGGAAACCTGGTGGCTATGGTTCATTGCAACAACTGTACGTCTGACCTGAATGCCTGGGTAAACCTGTTTAAGGAGTTTGCAGAGGAGTTCGGCGTGGATGTGGATATGAACAAGCTGTTTGGCACTCTGTACAACAAGGCCCTTGAGGGCGATAAGGACTGCGGCGGCCTGCTGGCATACAATTATTTCTCCGGCGAGCATGTGACAGGCTTTGATGCGGGACGTCCGCTGTTTGTGCGTACCCCGGACAGCAAATTCAATCTGGCAAACTTTATGCGTGTGAATTTGTATACCTCTCTGGGCGCATTAAAGGTAGGGCTGGACATTCTTCTGAAGGAGGAGGATGTCAAGATCGACCGGATCACAGGCCACGGCGGTCTGTTCAAGACAAAGGGCGTTGGTCAGAAGATCCTGGCAGCGGCTATGAACTCTCCGATCTCTGTTATGGAGACGGCCGGAGAGGGCGGCGCATGGGGCATCGCGCTTCTGGCATCCTATATGGTAAACAAAAAGGACGGCGAGACACTGGACGAGTTCCTGAACAACAATGTATTCGCAGGAAATACCGGCGTGGAGATGAAGCCGGATGCGGAGGATGTAGCAGGCTTTGATGTATTTACAGAGCGGTACAAAGCAGGGCTTCCGATCGAAAGAGCGGCCGTGGAATCGCTGAATTGACAGAAGCAGGGGAAATGGCCGAAGGAGCGGCGGCAAGTGAAGTGCTGAGTCGGCAGAGAAGACTGCCGAAGGAGCGGTGGCAAGTGAAGTGCTGAGTCGGCAGAGAAGACTGCCGAAATAAATAAGTTACAGTGAGAGGATATTGGAAAATAGAAAAGGATTTCTGGGAACGGATTTCCGGGGACTATTTACAATATCCTCTTGTGTGTCATTTGAAGCGCGCCTGGCATGCACCGGAGCAATCGGCTGATATATCAGGGAAGGAATGCTGTGCCTGAGCGTAGAGGAATTGTTATGGGAATATTTGATCATGTGAAAAAAATTGATCTGCATTGTCATCTGGACGGCTCTTTGCCGGTGGAGACAATACAGAAGCTGGCGCAAAATATACAAAAAGAGCTGCCGCCAAGGGAGGCGCTGCTTTCCCGGATGAGGGTGAAGGATGATTGCGAAAATCTGGGGGAATATCTGAAATGCTTTGAGCTTCCTCTGCCGTTTCTTTGTACGGAGCAGAATTTTAAGGATGCAGTGCTTGGCGTTTTGGAGGATGTATCCAGAGAAAATGTGGTATACATCGAGCTTCGTTTTTCGCCGCTGATGTCCGCGTGGTCCGGGCTGCCCTATGACAGGATGATAGCCGGCGCTGTGGAAGGGATGAAGGAAGGCAGTGAAAGATATGGAGTCATGGGCAATCTGATCCTGTGCGGAATGCGTCACATGCCCGTTGAGGAAAATATCAGGATGCTGAGGATCGGGCGGGAGTTTTTCAGGGAAGGGGTCTGCGGTGCGGACATGGCCGGAGATGAAGCCTCCTACCCGATTTTGGGCCAGAGCGCTTTCTTTGAGGAGGCGAAGCGTCTGGAAATGCCCTTTACGATCCACGCCGGAGAATGCGGAAGCGCCGGAAGCGTGGCCGCAGCGGTGGCGTTGGGAGCGAAGAGAATCGGGCATGGGATTGCTGCGCGGAAGGACGAAGCGCTGATGGAGGAGTGCCGGAGAAAGCGGATCACATTTGAGCTGTGTCCTATCAGTAATCTTCAGACAAAAGCGATCGAGTCAAAGGAGGAGTATCCCTTTGAAAAATTCCGGCAGAGAGGGCTGCTGCTGACGATCAATACGGATAACCGCATGGTCAGCGGGACGAGCCTGGACAGAGAATTTGAATGGCTGCAGGAGCAGTATGGTATTACGGAGGAGGATGCCAAGGCCTTGACTGAGAATGCGCTGGAAGCATCCTTTGCGGAGGACGATATAAAGCAGGAAATTTGGAAGAGGCTTCGGTAAAGGCTTCAGGAAAAGCTTCAATAAAGGTCTCAGGAAAAGCTTCGGTAAATGCGGAGCATAGCTTCTTTTGGTACAGGGAGGAAATGAGAAACATGAAATTTTATCTTGCCCCGCTGGAGGGGATTACGGGGCATGTTTACAGAAATGCGCTGGAAAAATATTTTCCGGGGACGGACCGCTATTTTACGCCCTTTATTGCACCGGATCAGAACAGGATACTGCGCACGAAGGAGCGCAGGGATGTGCTGCCGGAGAACAATCGCGTGGCAGACCTGGTTCCGCAGATTTTGACGAACAATGCGGAGCATTTTCTGCAGACCGCCCGGGCGCTGCAGGAGCTGGGCTATCAGGAAGTCAATCTGAATCTGGGCTGCCCTTCGGGGACTGTGGTATCCCGGAAGAGAGGCTCCGGCCTTTTGGCATACCCGGAGGAGCTTGACCGTCTTCTGGAGCAGATTTTTGACGGTACGGACATGAAAATTTCCGTAAAGACCCGAATTGGCAGAGATGATGCGGAGGATGCGCTTCTGCTGATGGAGATTTATCGGAGATATCCTCTGGCGGAACTGATCATTCATCCCAGGACGCAGAAGGATTTTTACCGGGGCGAGCCGAATCAGAAGCTGTTTGGCGAGCTGCTGGCGGCGCTGGAAAAGTGCGGAGAAGAGGATAATCCTGCGCAGAATAGCGGTTCTGGTTCAATTCCGGTTTGCTACAATGGCAATCTGCTGACGGAAAAGAACTATCTGGATTTTAGAGAGAGATTTCCGCAGGTCGGGGCCGTGATGCTGGGGCGGGGCGTCATAGCGAATCCGGGGCTGATCCGCCAGATCAGAACCGGGCAGCCCACGGACAAGAAAACACTTCGAAGCTTTCACGATGAGGTGCTGCAGGGGTACCGCGAAGTGTTTGGAGAGGATAAAAATGCTCTTTTCCGCATGAAGGAAATGTGGATTTATATGATCCACCTGTTTTCATCCCATGAAAAATATGCGAAAAAAATCCGCAAGGCCCAGAGTCTCGCGGAATATGGCTGTGCGGTGGACGCGCTGTTTGGAGAGCAGGAGCTGCTTCCGGCAGGACCGGAACGGTGGAAGCTGCCGGAGAGGTGAAAGCTGATGGGGTGGTGAAGGCTGCCGGAACAGTGGAATCTGTCAAAGCGGTGAATCGCCTGAAGCTCCATGTGTGCCTGTCAGACGATCCCTCAGCGCAATTTACGGGAGCCCTTCGGCGGCTCTCCGAATTTTTTGCGGTAAGCCCGGTAAAAAGCGGTGTAGCTGGGAAAGCCGCAGGTGAGCGCGGCGTCGGTGACGCTGCCCCCTGCCTGAATCAGCGAACGGGCCGCAAACAGCCGCTTTTCCGTAATATAGGAGCCCAGGGTATAGCCAGTCTCCCGGCGGAACAGGTGCATCAGATAAGAACGGTTCAGAAAACAGGCGTCTGCGATCTGATCGACGGACAGCTCCTCCAAAAGATGCGCGTTGATATAGGACAGCGCCTGGAGCACCTGCTGGTTTGAACCGGATGCCGCAGGAAAAGAAATATCCGCGCCCTCCGAAATGCTGTTCAGCAGGAGAAGGAACTGAAGCAGGGCGGAGGTCTCAAAAAGGCTGTGGGCGGCGGGGGAAAGCCGGAGCGTGTTTTGGCAGGAAAGAATCAGGTTTTTTAGCTGCGCTTCCAGCGGCGTTTCCCGCAGACGGCGAAGCCGCAGAACATGGGAATGCTTGCGGGAGCACAGAGAGAAACAATGGGCCAGGTCGATCCCCTGGCTCTTATATTTTTCGAAAAAAGCCGGGGCCAGGTACAGGATCAGCCGGTGGTACGGCGCGGTATCCTGGATGACCGGGCGGTGTACCTCTCCTGCGGATACCAGCACCAGATCCCCGGGCTGAAGCTGATACGTTTCGCCCTCGACGTAATAGCTGACGCTGCCGCTTTCAAAGTACAGCAGCTTGTGAAAATCATGATAGTGGCTTTGAAAATCCCGGGCCTCCGTATTGGTCAGATAGAAGATGCGGAAGTCGCTGTTCAGATAGCCGGTTTTCTGTCTGGAATTTGCCATTTTAGAGTTCCTCCTTATGAGCGTGCGGCGTCTGTTTATACTGTCTGCCGGTGGATGAAAATGGATTCGTACAGCTGGGTATCCCTCTTTTGTTTAGTATAAAGCACTATCCGCAAGATTTAAAGCATAATATGTGTTTTTATTTATAAAAATGTTTTGTAAACTAAAAAATAAGGAAGAATAGACGGGCGTCTTGATTTGAGAAGGGAACAGGGGGATATATATGGAACTGACACTTGGCATGTATCATAGCTTTGGAAATGATTATCTGGTATACGATTGTTTGAAAAATGATTATGAGCTGAAGCCGGAGGACATTCGAAACATCTGCAACCGGCAGTTTGGAGCGGGCTCGGACGGAATTCTGGTGGGCCCGGTACAGATTTTTGGAAAGACGGGTGTGAAAATCTACAATCCAGACGGCAGCGAGGCGGCGATCAGCGGCAACGGACTGTGCATTTTTGCGAAGTATCTGAAGGACGCCGGTTATGTGTTAAAAAAGGAATTCGTGCTGCAGACCCAGAGCAGAGAGGTATCTGTGCGCTATCACAATGAAGAGGGCAAGGAGATGACAATTTCCATGGGAAAACTGTACTGCGGCCAGACATCGCCCTCCGCGAAGACAGAGGAAAATGAGTATGTCCCGGTGGAATTTGGCGGAAAACAGTATGAGGGCACCTGTGTCTGGATGGGAAATCTTCACTGCATTATCCCGATGGAAGAGATTTCGAAGGAGGCAGTCTGCGAGATAGGAGCGGGCCTGGAAAAATCAGAGCGTTTCCCGGATGGAATCAATACGCAGATTATCCGCATTGTGGACAAAAATAATATCTACACAGAGGTATATGAGCGCGGAGCGGGCTATACGCTGGCCTCTGGAAGCAGCTGCTGCGCGGCGGCAGGCGTGGCGTATCAGTTGGGACTGACAGATCCCTGCGTGTATGTGCATATGCCGGGCGGTACGCTGACGGTCCGTGTCGATGAAGAGATGAACGCATGTATGACCGGAAGCGCGGAATGTATCGGAAGAATTACCTTATCAGATGAATTTCTGAGAAAATATCAGATTATGGCAGAGGAGGACTAAAACAGAAAAAATATTACTATCATTGCTCAAAATTGCGGCACAGCGCTGCGAAAAACCGTCGGGTGCCCGAACATCCGGCGGTTTTTGCGTGAATAGATTTTTAATTTATACTTGACAAATGCAGGGTACGGGTTTATATTATGGTAAATTCATTATTCATAATAATCATATAGAGAAAGTATGATATTGACAGGAGGCAGGAACATGAAAAACAAAAGAGTTAAAATGTTAGCAGCAGCAATTTCCTTGTCAGCGGCCATGATCACAGGGTCTGCGGCATTCGCACAGGAGGATGCAACCGAAATTACAGCGGAAGCAGAGTCAGAGGAGACGGCTGACGGCGAAGAGGCAGAAGCACAGGAGGAGGCTCCGTGCATTGGAGAGCACTATACGATCGACGTGAACGGCGTGTCCCTTTATTATGAGGTAGCCGGAGAAGGCAAGCCCATCGTGCTGGTGCATGGAAACGGCGGCAATCATAAGGTTTTCTCTGTTGAGATACAGCAGTTTGTAGACGCCGGTTATCAGGTATATGCACTGGATTCCAGAGGACAGGGCGAGAATGAGCCGTTAGACGAGTATCACTACACCGATATGGCAGAGGACGTGTACCAGTTTATCACGGAGCTGGGTCTGGAGAAGCCGGCATATTACGGCTGGAGCGACGGCGGTATCATAGCGCTTGAGCTGGAAATTGCTCATCCGAATACTCTGGGCCTTGCGGCGATCAGCGGCACCAACCTCAATCCCGAAGGGGCTGACCCGGAGATCATAGCAATCATCGAGGAGGCAAATGAAGCAGATCCCAACCCACTCAATGAGCTGATGCTCACCGAGCCGAATATTGACCCGGAGGATCTGACGAAAATTGAGATCCCGGTACTGGTTCTGGCAGGAAGCGAGGATGTAATTCTTCAGGAGCATACGGAGCTGATCGCGGACAAGCTGCCGAATTCAGAGCTGCATATCGTAGAGGGCGAGGATCATGGTTCCTATATTCAGGGCAGCGATATTGCCGGCAATTTGGTTCTGGATTTCCTTCAGGAGCATGACTATTGATTGTGTAGATGCATAAAAAATTAATATTATATATTATGGAGGCGTTTATCCGAGGATGAGCGCCTCTTTTTAATATTTTTAAGCTTTATCTTTTGAAAAATATCTGTTTATTATGGTCTCAGAAATGTTCTGCTGCCGAAATTCTCAGCCGCATTCTGTTATTCTGTCATGAATGTTTCCGGCCGCATTCCTGGTTGCAAGTATGAAGATAAGTTATTATAATGAGGGAGGAATTGAATGAATCTAATAAATGATTTCCTGTTTGATGTGACAATCAAAAAATTAATAAATAGTCTGGGAGGTTTTTGAAGAAGGAGGCAGAAATACAAATGCAGATAAGAAAAACAAAATTGGAGGATTTGGATGAGGTCATGCAGATTTATGACAGGGCCCGCAGATTTATGGCACAGACCGGGAATCCTACTCAGTGGGGAGACGGCTATCCGAAGGAAGAGCTGATCCGGGAGGATATTGCGAAGGGCGTCAGTTACGTGGCCGAGTTTGACGGAAGGATAGAAACGGTATTTATGTATTATGAAGGGGAAGAAGCAGATTACCGCGCGATAGAGGGAGGAAGCTGGAAAAATGATGAGCCATATGGCGTGATCCACAGAATTGCGTCCCGGGGCGAGATAAAAGGAGCCGGATCGAAATGCCTGCAATGGGGCTTTGAGCAGTGCGGGAATCTTCGCATAGATACCCATGATGATAATGTGGTAATGCAGCATGTGCTGGAGAAAAGTGGGTTTGAAAAATGTGGGCGTATTTATCTGGCAGATGGGAGCCCCAGGGTGGCGTACCAGAAGAGCCGATAGGCTGTCCGGAGAAGAGTGCGGCGAACGATGTCCGGAAAACAATTGTGATTTTTAATTGATATTATTTCAGATTTTAGAAAAATGGAGTGAAAAATGGAACAAAACGAAATATACCGGCTGCTTCAGCGAGTGCAGAGCGGTGAGCTTACGGCGGAGGAAGCGATGAAGGATGTCAGCCTGCAGCCAGAGATGCTGGTGGGAAATTATGCTGACATTGATCTGCATCGCGGGATGCGGCAGGGAATGCCGGAGGTCATTTACGGAGAGGGAAAGACGGCAGAGCAGATCATTGGCATTGCCTCAGCGATGAAGGAGAAGGGGGTAGCCAATATTATGGCGACACGCCTGTCACAGGAAAAGGCAGACCGCATTATGGAAGTAATGGAAATGGATTATGACCCGGTATCCCGGATTGGCGTGGCGAACCGCAGGGAGACGGAACATATCGGGAAAATTGTTGTGGTGGCGGCTGGCACCAGCGACCTTCCGGTGGCGGAGGAGGCGGCGGTGACTGCCGGGCTTTACGGCAACCGTGTGGAACGTGTCTATGACGTCGGCGTGGCGGGACTCCACAGGCTTCTGCACCGCCTTCCGGTGCTGGAGGATGCCAATGTCATTGTGGCGGTGGCAGGGATGGAGGGGGCCCTGGTCAGCGTCATCGGCGGCCTGGTATCATGCCCGGTTATCGGAGTGCCCACCAGCGTGGGATACGGCGCGAACTTTGGCGGTCTGGCGGCGCTTCTGTCCATGCTGAATTCTTGCGCCAGCGGGGTCGGCGTGGTCAATATCGACAATGGCTTCGGCGCCGGGGTGCTTGCGTCGAAGATTAATAAGCAGGCAGCCAAAACAGAGGAGGACAGCGGTGGGGCAGAGTCCGCAAAAGACAAAACTGAGAAGAAGTAAGAAAGAACATACATATTTATGCGGGAATAGTATTCCAGTTTTGATGATCGGGAGAAGAACGCGGTAAAAAGTATATTTTATCTTCAGAAAATAAAAAGGAAGGAACATAAGAAAATGAAAAA
>JAUNGD010000049.1:0-25822 GCA_030524705.1 Lachnospiraceae bacterium
TTCCGGTGCTGACCTCCTGGGTGGCGGCCAGTCTGATCTGGAAGTGGGTGCTGAGTCCGCAGTATGGAATCTTCAATCAGCTTCTTTCTTATATCGGGATCAAGGGCCCGAGCTGGCTGACCAGCGAGGTCTGGGCGATGCCGGCCATTGTGCTGGCTTCCGTGTGGAAGGATATGGGCTTTTTCGGCCTGTTTCTGCTTTCCGGGCTGAAAATGATAGATACGACGTACTATGAGGCGGCAAGGGTGGACGGCGCAGGCAAGGCAAAGCAGTTTTTCTCTATAACGCTTCCTCTGCTGACGCCTTCGATTTTTTTCTGCATGATTATGTCGCTGATCAATGCGTTTCAGCTCTTCCCGCAGGTCATGATTATGACGGAGGGCGGCCCGAACGGTGCGACGCAGGTCATGGTCGAGCGGATTTATACATACGGCTTTAAGTATTTTAAGATGGGTTACGCTTCGGCGTATTCCTGGCTGTTATTCATCATTATTTTTGTACTGACGGTTCTTCAGATGAAAGGACAGAAAGGGTGGGTGCATTATGAATCATAAAACGTGGCAGAAGGTCCGCTTTTATATGATCGCCTGCCTGATTGCGGTTATCGTGATGGTGCCGTTTTTCTGGATGGTCTCTACCTCCTTCAAGAGCAAGGGTGCGCTGATGGCGCTGCCGATCCAGTGGATTCCCGCGCAGCCGACGACCGCCGCATATGAAAAGGTCTTTTCCAGATTTCCGTTTTTGCGGGCGATTTTCAACAGTCTGTTTATCACAGTCACTTACACGGCAATCACGGTGCTTTCCGCCTCCATGGCGGCATTCGCCTTCACGAAAATCCGGTTCCCGGGGGCAAATGCAGTTCTGAATCTTTATCTGGCATCCATGATGATTCCGACGCAGGTGACGCTGATTCCGTTGTTTGTTGTTATGAATCATTTGAAGATGATTAATACGTATCCCAGCGTCATTCTCCCGGCCATGTTCCGGGCCTTTGGAATTTTTATGCTGGTGCAGCAGATGCGCTCCATTCCTGATGATTTCGTAGAGGCGGCGCGCATCGACGGGGCGAGCATGTTCCGTATTTTCCGCACGGTTATTCTGCCCCTCTGCGGTTCTTCCATTGCAACGCTTACCATCACGACGTTTATGGAGAGCTGGAATGATTATTTATGGCCGCTGCTGATGCTGACAGATAAAAATAAAATGACGCTGACGCTGGCGTTAAACAGCTTGAACGGACAGTATGGAACAGAGTATAATGTATTGATGGCCGGAAGCCTGATCTCCATGATCCCTATTATAATTGTATACATCTGTGCCCAGAAGAATTTTAAGCAGGGAGTTATGGCAGGCGGCGTCAAGGCATAATGCCGGGCTCGAACTGCGGATTATATGGCATATGGCTGAGGCCCGGGAACCAAAAAGCATTCAGCAGAGACTTCAAGGATATTTTGCAGATAAGGAGACACTATGGTAAGGAGATACGTATTTGGTACGCCAATCGAGACAGATGCAGTCATAAACAAGCCGGAGGCTTCAAAGGGAGCGGCGCCGTATGTCGAGAAAAACGGAGACGTCCTTCTGTATGATATGCAGCCCGGGGATATTGTGTATGGGCTGGGAGAGAATGTGCGGGGCATCAATAAACGCGGCTGGATCTACGTAAGCAACTGCAGCGACGATCCGAACCATCAGGAGGATACGAAATCCCTGTACGGCGCACACAATTTTATAATCGTATCAGGCGAAGACAGCAGGCCCTTCGGACTGTTCCTTGATACGCCGGACAAGATTGTGTTTGATATTGGCTATACGGTGAACAGCCGTATGACGATTTCGATGGACAGCGGCAGCTATGAGCTGTATGTGATAGAAGCGGAGAGCCTGGAAGGCATTGTGAAGGAGTTCCGCCAGATGATTGGAATGCCGTTCCTGCCGCCGAAATGGGCCTTCGGATTTGGACAGAGCCGTTGGAGCTATCGTACCTCAGAGGAGGTGCGGGAGGTGGTTCGCCAGTACCGCAGCAGCCATATCCCCATCGACAGTATTTATCTCGACATTGACTATATGGAGCGGTATAAGGATTTTACGATCGACCGTGAGAGATTCCCGGATTTTGAAAAGCTCGTGGAGGAGCTGAAGGAGCAGGGCATTCACCTTGTACCGATCATTGACGGCGGCGTAAAAATCGAAGAGGGCTATGAGGTTTATGAGGAGGGCGTCAGAAACCGCTATTTCTGTAAGGACGAAAACGGAGAAGATTTTGTCGTCGGCGTATGGCCGGGGCGCTGCCATTTCCCGGACATGCTGAACGACGAGGCCAGAAAATGGTTCGGAGGGAAGTACAAATATCTGCTGGATAAAGGAATTGACGGCTTTTGGAACGATATGAATGAGCCGGCGATTTTTTACTCAGAGAGAAGACTCAGGATGGTTTTCGATAAAATCGAGGAGTACAGGACAATGAACCTGGATGTGAAGACGTTCTTTGAGTTTAAGGATCTTGTTGCTTCGCTGGAGAAGAACCCGGAGGATTACAGGAGCTTCTACCACAATTACAGAGGGCAGAGCATCCGGCATGACAGGGTGCATAATCTGTTCGGATACTATATGACGCGCTCCGCAGGGGAGGCATTTGAAGAGCTGGAGCCGGAAAAGCGTATCCTGATGTTTTCACGGTCCTCTTATATCGGAATGCACCGTTACGGCGGAGTCTGGACGGGGGATAATAAATCCTGGTGGTCACACCTTCTGATGAATCTGAAAATGCTGCCTTCGCTGAATATGTGCGGCTTTTTATACAGCGGTGCGGATATAGGCGGATTCGGCAGTGACGCCACGGAGGATCTTGTGCTTCGCTGGCTGGCCCTGGGAATTTTTGTACCGCTGATGAGAAATCACGCGGCGGACGGTACGCGCAGGCAGGAGGCCTATGCCTTCGGGAATACGGAAGCGTTTGCCGAAATAATCGGTCTCAGATACCGCCTGCTTCCGTACCTGTACAGTGAGTTTATGAAGGCGGCCCTGAAAAATGAAATGTATGCAAGACCGCTGGGCTTCGTATGGCCCGGGGATTCCATTGCAAGACGCGTGGAGGACCAGCTTATGATCGGCGAGAGTATTATGATTGCTCCGGTGTATGAGCAGAACGCAGCGGGCAGGGTCGTCTATCTCCCGGAGCCAATGAAAATGCTCCGCTTTGCCAAAGGCGATGTGACGGAAGAGAAGGTACTTCCGGCGGGGCATCACTTTGTGGAGATTCCCCTTGAGGAGGTCGTTCTCTTCATTCGCCGGGGGCACATCCTTCCTCTGGCATCCGGCGGCGAGAGGGTCGGTGATATTGACTGGAACGACCTGAAGCTTTACCATTTTGCCGGGCCGGGAGCTTTGTATGAGCTGTACGACGACGACGGAATCAGCCGCAGGGTGGAGCTGGAGAAGAATCTGAGACGGCTTGTTTTATAAGGGAATGTCTGAAAATTGAATATGCAGAGGGGGCACGCCGCTTTCCTGGGTACAGAATGCATACGGCCATTGACAATTGAGTGAATAAAATGCATATGGCCATTGCATACAGCCATTGACAATTGAGAGGCACGCATATTAAAATGTAGAGGTTAGACTGTCCTATGTCCCTTGCGGTACATGGATTCAATTACACAGGAAAAGGGGAGAAAAACGTGATCACAATATTATTTGATATGGATGATACACTGTATGATCAGATAGAACCCTTCAAAAAGGCGTATGATACGATATTTGGAAAACGCTTCGATGTGGATATTATCGAGCTGTTTGAGGCGAGGTCCCGGCGGGGCGACGAGGTTTTTGAGCTGGCACAGTCCGGGAAAATGCCCATGGATGAGATGCATATTTACCGTATTCAGAAGGCCTTTGAGGATCTGGGTGTGGCGGTGACGGCGGAGGAGTCTCTTGCCTACCAAAGACTTTACTCAGAAAATCAGGGCAAAATTTCCATGACGGATACGATTATTTCGGTATTGGAGCAGTGCACTTCCTGCGGGGTCCGGCTGGGAATGGTGACAAACGGTCCCTCCGGGCATCAGCGGAGGAAGCTTCGGGCGCTGGGAGCAGACCGGTGGATCCCGGAGGAAAATATCATCATCTCGGGAGAGTGCGGCGTCTCAAAGCCGAATCCAGAGATCTTCCGCTATGCTGAGAAGAAAATGAAGCTTTTGCCCGGAGAGTGTATTTTTGTGGGCGACAATTATCTGAATGATATTGTGGGAGCAAAGCGTGCCGGATGGAAGGCCATCTGGATCAACAAACGCGGCCAGGATATTTCCGGCGAGGAATATCAGCCGGATTACATTGTGGCAGATGAAGCAGGACTGAAGGACTGTATCGAGCAGATATTGAAGGAAGAGGGCGCGCTGCGCTAAAACCGGGAGATAGATCCTTCCAGAAGCTTTGCGAGGCAGTCGTGCCCGGCCTTTGTCAGATGAATCCCGTCTGTGGTGACCGCGCTGAGCCCGGCCTGTCCGGCCAGCAGGTCCAGTTCCTTTTGAACAGAGAGATAAAAAACGGTATTCGGATCAAAAACGGATGCCGTTTTTTTGATGCGCCGCCGTACTCTTTGCAGAGAGGGGATCCAGAGGCTGAGATACTCCGGCACAGGAAACAGAAACGGCTCTACAAGAAGGATCCGTTTTGTACGCTGCCGGATAAGCCCCTCCAGCAAAAAACGGAGAGCTTCGGCGGAGCGTTCCAGAAAAAGAGCGGCCTGCTCCTCGGAAAGGCCCGTACCGGCAATGACCGCCGTTTCATTGACGCCGCCGGTGATCACGGCACAGTCGTATTGGTTCTGTGCATACAGCCGTTCCCATTTTTGCAGAACCCTGGGAAACGTAAAGCCGTCGGAACCGCCGTTTACCGCATTTATGCCGGGAAGCAGAGAAAGCTTTTTCACAAAGCCGTCCCCCAGATTGTCCGCGGTAAAACAGTGGCCGCAGTCCGTGATGCTGTCGCCAAGAAATAAAATGTCCATGGTACATCCCCTTTTTCGGCCGGCTGTAAGCATTCAGCCGGAACCTTATGATCCTTTGCAAATCCTCGTTTTCACTGACACCATTTTAACACAAATTTCCGGGTCTTCCTATCTCTATTTGATAAACGTAATAATTTCAAAAAAGTCCGAAGAAACCTCTTTTATTTTCATCTGTTCTGTGATACAATAGCAGACAGAGCCGGGAGAAGTGCGATTTTCCCGCTGGAATTACGAGGATAAGGAGAGTGCAGACATGAAACATATCAAGACACTGAATACAAAACCGTTACAAAATACTCTGAAGAAGGGCGGCTGCGGCGAGTGCCAGACTTCCTGCCAGTCAGCATGTAAGACATCCTGTACAGTAGGAAATCAGACATGCGAAAACAATAAATAAGATGAGTTCACTTGATAAGCAGCGAACATACTTCGCTGCTTATCTATTGTTGTCTTACGAAAAGAGAGAGGAGCTTGGATGTGATCCATCAGTATAAGAATAATGGATACAACATCGTGTTGGATGTAAACAGCGGCTCTGTTCACGTGGTAGATGAGCTTGTATATGATGTGGTGGCTCTGCTGGACCAGGGGAAGTCTGAGGCGGAGGTCTGTTCATCCCTGCAGGAGAAATACCCAAAGGACGATATTCTGGAGGCTGTTTCGGAGTGCAGAGAGCTGGAAGAAGCCGGCGTGCTGTTTACCGAAGATATATACGAGAAAGCGATTATTGATTACAAGGCCCGGAAGACCGTTGTGAAGGCGCTGTGCCTGCATATCGCCCACGACTGCAACCTTGCCTGCAAATACTGCTTTGCGGAGGAAGGCGAGTATCATGGCAGACGGGCCCTGATGAGCTTCGAGGTGGGAAAGAAGGCGCTGGATTTTCTGATCGCCAATTCAGGAGAGCGCAGGAATCTTGAGGTTGATTTCTTCGGCGGAGAGCCGCTGATGAACTGGCAGGTGGTCAAGGATCTTGTGGCCTACGGAAGAGAGCAGGAAAAGCAGCACAACAAAAACTTCCGTTTTACCCTGACGACCAACGGCGTGCTTTTAAATGACGAGATCATGGAATTCTGCAACCGGGAGATGGCCAACGTCGTTCTCAGCGTGGACGGAAGAAAAGAGGTTCACGACTTTATGAGACCCTTCCGCAGGGGAGCAGGCAGCTACGATCTGGTGATGCCGAAATTCAAAAAATTTGCGGACAGCAGGAACCAGCAGAAATATTATGTGAGAGGCACCTTTACTCACCACAATCTGGACTTTGCCAACGATGTGCTGCATCTGGCGGACCAGGGCTTTGAACAGATTTCTGTGGAGCCGGTGGTGGCTCCGGCCACCGAAGAGTATGCGCTGAAGGAAGAGGATCTTCCGGCTATTCTGGCGGAGTACGATAAGCTGGCGGCTGAGATGGTGAAGCGTGAAAAGGAAGGCAGAGGCTTTACCTTCTTTCACTATATGATAGATCTGTCAGGCGGCCCCTGCGTGTACAAGCGGCTTTCCGGCTGCGGCTCCGGCACGGAATATCTTGCGGTGACGCCCTGGGGAGACCTGTACCCCTGCCATCAGTTTGTCGGCATCGACAAATATTTGATGGGAAATGTGGATGAGGGCGTTACGAGACCGGAGATTGTGGACGAGTTCAAATGCTGCAACGTCTATACAAAAGAAAAATGCCGGAACTGTTTTGCGAAGTTCTACTGCAGCGGCGGCTGCGCGGCAAATTCCTACAATTTCCATGGCACGATTCAGGACGCGTATGATATTGGTTGTGAGCTTCAGCGGAAACGTGTGGAGTGTGCAATAATGATAAAGGCGGCGCTGGCGGACTGACGGCATAAGCGGTTCAGTGGCGGCGGCAATGCCGACAAAGAATAAAGGAGAGGCATCATGAACAAGAAGAAAGCAAAAATCGTTCTTGTCGGAATGATCGCACTGCTGGCAGTGCTGATTTATACGTCTGCAGTGGGTATCGGCAAGACGGGTACAGGTTCGGCAAGAAACATCACCCTTGGACTGGATCTTTCAGGCGGCGTGAGTATCACATATGAAGCAAAGGGCGACGAGGCGCCTTCTGCAGAGGATATGAGCGATACGGTGTATAAGCTGCAGCAGCGTGTACAGGGATACAGTACCGAGGCACAGGTATACCAGGAGGGATCGAACCGCATCAATATCGAGATCCCCGGAGTCAGCGACGCAAATGCGATCCTGACAGAGCTGGGCAAGCCAGGTTCCCTGGAGTTCCGTCTGACGGACGGCACCGTTGTACTGACCGGTACCCAGGTGGATACGGCTTCCGCCAAGACACAGCAGGATAAAATGGGCAACCGCGAGTACGTGGTACAGCTTGAGCTGAACAAGGACGGCACGGAGGCATTTGCCAAGGCAACCTCTGAGAACGTCGGAAATATCATCGAGATCGTATACGACAATCAGGTCATCAGCTCTCCGAGAGTCAACGAGGCGATCACGGGAGGAACGGCATATATTTCAGGAATGGCCTCCGCAGAAGAAGCACAGAACCTGGCTTCCTCTATCCGTATCGGTTCTCTTTCCCTGGAGCTGGAGGAGATTCGTTCCAATGTAGTAGGAGCGCAGCTCGGTGAAGATGCGATCCGTACCAGCCTGATCGCCGGAGCTATCGGTCTTGCCATCGTGATTCTTTTCATGATCTGGGCTTATGCGCTTCCGGGCGTTGTTGCAGGTATTTCCCTGCTGATCTACGTAGGACTGGATCTGGTGCTTTTAAATGCATTCGACATGACGCTGACACTGCCGGGTATCGCAGGTATCATCCTTTCTATCGGTATGGCGGTGGATGCGAACGTTATTATTTATGCACGTATCCGTGAGGAGATCGCGGAAGGAAAATCCGTCAAAGCATCCATCAAGACAGGTTTCCAGAAAGCGCTCTCAGCGATTCTCGACGGCAATATTACAACCCTGATTGCAGCCTTCGTCCTGAACCTGATGGGTACAGGAAGCGTTAAGGGCTTTGCCCAGACACTGGCACTTGGTATCGTGCTTTCCATGATTACTGCGCTGCTGGTTTCCAGATTGCTGGTGAACGCGCTGTATGAGCTGGGCTTCAAGGATGAAAAATATTACGGAAGAGCGAAGCATCATGACCCGATCAATTTTGTCGGCAAAAAAAATATCTGCTTTATTATTTCTCTTGTCATGATTCTGGTGGGCCCGGTATTTATGGGTATCAACTCCGCAGCCGGCAACGGCATGCTGAATCTGAGCATGGACTTCAAGGGCGGAACACAGACCAGCATTATGTTTGCTGAGGATCTGAGTATCGACCAGCTTGATGCGGACGTGAAGCCGATCATCCGTGACGTGACGGGAGATGCAGAGATTCAGACCCAGAAGGTAGCTGGCTCCAACCAGGTATTCATCAAGACGAGAGTCTTGTCTGTCGATGAGCGTGAAAAGGTTTCAGCGGCGATCCAGGAGGCATACGGTCTGGAGGAGAAGGATATTTCCTTTGAGACGATTTCCTCCACGGTAAGCAACGAGATGCGTAAGGATGCGGTGGTTGCCGTTATCATTGCCGCTCTGTGCATGCTCGTATACATCTGGTTCCGGTTCAAGGATATCCGCTTTGCGGGCAGTGCGGTGCTGGCGCTCCTGCATGACGTATTTGTTGTATTTGCCTGCTACGCAGCAGTACGTATTTCCATCGGAAATACCTTTATTGCCTGCATGCTGACCATTGTAGGTTACTCCATCAACGCGACCATCGTTATCTTTGACCGTATCAGGGAGAACCTCACGCTGATGAAGAAGGCTTCCCTGGCAGAAATCGTAAATACAAGTATCACACAGACGCTGACCAGAAGTATCTATACAACCTTTACAACCTTTATCATGATTGCGGTGCTGTATATCCTTGGCGTAGCTACCATCAAGGAGTTTGCACTGCCACTGATCGTAGGTGTTCTGGCCGGCGGATATTCCTCCGTATGCATCACAGGCTCCTTGTGGTACGTAATGAAGAAGGGTGCAAAAACCAATTAAGGAAACTTCTTTTCGGGCTGCCGCACAGTGCGGCGGCCCGTTTTTCACGTTAATGATCAGAATGAAAACACAGGAGTGTGCAGAGCACACTTTTGTTTTTAAGGGAAAAAGAATGACAGAGTGGAAGAAAAAGGAAAAATGGTTTGTCGCTGCAAAGAAAGCGGATTTTAAGGAGATAGCAGATAAATACGGTATCGACCAGGTGACCGCCCGGATCATCCGCAACCGTGATGTGATCGGAGAACAAGAGATTTTTAACTATCTGTACGGAACCATGGAGCAGATGAATCCTCCGGGGCTTCTGAAGGGCTGCCGGGAGGCGGCGCAGCTTCTGAAGCAGAAAATAGAAGAAAATCAGCAAATAAGGATCATTGGCGATTACGATATAGACGGTGTGAATGCCACCTATATTCTGTACCGGGGCATTACGCTCTGCGGCGGGAAGGTGGACTACGAAATCCCGGACCGGATGAAGGACGGATACGGGCTGAATATACATCTGATCGAGCTGGCGCTGGAGGAAAAAGTGGATACGATCATCACCTGTGATAACGGCATCTCTGCCATGGAGGAGATCTCCTTTGCCCGGGAGCATGGACTGACGGTGATTGTCACAGACCACCATGAGCCGAGGTTTGAGGACACGGAGGCGGGGAGAAGCTACATCCTCCCGGAGGCGGATGTGCTGGTAAATCCCAAACAGCCCGGTTGTCCCTATCCGTACAAGAAGCTCTGCGGGGCGGCGGTGGCCTGGAAAACCATGTGCCTGCTGTTTGAGCTCTGCGGCGTTCCCTTTCAGAGGGCGGAGGAGCTGCTTCCATTTGCCGCCTTTGCGACGGTGGGGGACGTCATGGATCTGGATGGAGAGAACCGTATTCTCGTAAAAGAGGGATTGAAACGGCTTCCGTACACGGACAATCCGGGGCTTCGGGCCCTGATTCAAGCCAACGGGCTTGATATTCAGTCTGTCACGGCATATCATATCGGGTTTGTTCTGGGACCCTGCATCAATGCCAGCGGACGCCTTGACACGGCAAAGCTCTCCATGAGGCTGCTGCTTTCAGAAAACCAGAAGGAGGCGGCGGAGCTGGCGCTTCGGCTGAAGGAGCTGAATGACGAGCGGAAGCTGCTGACCCAGGAGGCCGTGGAGGAGGCCTGCAGCATGATTGATGAGGGGGCCTGCGCCGGGGACAGGGTGCTGGTGGTCTATCTGCCGCAGTGCCATGAGAGTATTGCGGGAATCGTGGCCGGAAGGCTGCGGGAGCGGTACTACCGCCCGGTTTTTGTCGTGACCGACAGTGAGGAGATGGCCAAGGGCTCCGGCCGGTCCATCGAAGCCTACTCCATGTTTGAGGAGATGGTAAAGTGCGGGGACGTTTTTACGAAGTACGGCGGCCATCCCATGGCAGCCGGATTTTCTCTGGAGCGCAGCCGCATTGATGAGATGAGACGCCGCCTGAATGAAAACTGCAGCCTGAGCGAGGATGATCTGATGGAAAAGGTCTCCATTGATGTGCCGATGCCGATTGATTACATAACGGAAAAATTTGTAAGTGAATTGTCTCTGCTGGAGCCCTTTGGAAAAGGAAATGAAAAGCCGCTGTTCGCGGAAGCCGGGATCCGTCTGCTGAACGCCCGCGTCCTTGGGAAAAATGCGAATGTGCTGAAGCTTAGGGTCATGAACCGGGCGGGAACGGTGATGGATGCGATGTATTTTGGAGACCCGGAAGCGGTGCGCAGTTATCTGATTCAGAAATATGATGCGCACCGCGTCCAGGAGCTGTTTTGGGGCAGAGGCGAGGGCCTCACCCTTGATCTGACGTATTATCCGTCAGTGAATGAGTACATGGGCCGCAGGTCTCTGCAGATCGTCATAAAAAACTACCGGTAGGTCAGTGATTTTACGGAGCTGTACTTACTGTAAACCTTTTTGCCCAGGGAATCCGTCTTATAGGCGCGTATTTTGAAATAGTAGCGTTTTCCCTTTGTCATGCCGGAAAAAGCAGCGGAGGACTTTGAGGATTTGACGGTGATGCTCTGGTACGTCCCCTTTTTGAAATTCTTTGTGGTGGAGCAGAGCACCTCGTATCCCTTTGCCCCTGACACCTTTTTCCAGGAAACGGACGCCTTGCCGCCGGACTTTTTGGCTGCTGTTTTCAGTGCAGGCTTCGTCACTGTTACCTTTGACCAGTGGGCATACAGGGTCTGGGTCTTGGAAATCGACACCTTTTTAGAGGCCGTGATCTTCGTGCCGCCGGATTTTTTGGTATACCATCCCTGGAAGAGATATCCCTTCCGGTAAGCCTTGGGAAGCGTCCCGTATTTTTGCTTGTTTGTGACAATTTTTGTCTGGGTTTTGACCGATGCAGTTTTGCTCAGGCTTCCGCCGTTGGCGTTCAGCTTCACCGTCCGGCTGTTCGGGTCTGTAACCTGGATCTGGAAAGAAGTGGTGAGCCAGGGAGACGTCCGGTGCGTGAGGGTGACAGTGGAGGAGCCGGCCTTCAGCCCCTTAATGGTGCCGCTGCTGTTGACAGAGAGAACGCCTGGGTCGCTGCTGGTCACTGAAAATTCGCGGTAGGTAAGGACTGCTGTGTTGAGCGACTGGGTAGCGGAAGGGTCAAAGAGCAGAGTCATGGTTTTGGACTTTGATTTTCCCAGGGTCATGTTTTCCGGCAGGTCAACGTACAGATAAGAGCTTGCCAGAGAGTCTTCGATATTGACGGCGGCAATGTCGGTCCGGTTGGCCGGCTGAGCGATCACGCTGGCTGGCTCGATGCCGAAGCACTGCACCCAGTAATACGTTTGGCCCTGGGTAAAGCAGCCGATACCGATGCTGGTATAATTAGAATTGACCATGTTCTGGTAATGCCCCGAAGAATTTTTCCAGTCATTTGTGACGGCAGCGGCCGTGGATTGTCCGGCGGCAATATTTTCACCGAACATTTTGCCGCTGGCGGAAAAGCAGCTTGTCCCGTCCGGCCGCGTATGGGAAAAGACGAGCTGTATTTCCGCGGCCCTCTGCATGGCGGCTTCCAAAAGCTCTGCGTCCATCTGCAGCGGCTTCCGTCCTACGTTTTCCCGGATTTTGTTTGTGTAGTTCAGCGCTTCATAGGCTTTTTTGTAGTCGAAGGTTCCACGGAGTGATACCGGAACGGTACCCTCTGCCCGGACGCTCAGGGACATGCAGAAAAGCAGCGTGAGCATGAGAAGGCTGTGAAGCAGCCGGGTGATGTGTTTTTTTGTTTTCATAGAATTCTCCCTCCTTCCTCCGCTGTGAAAACGGAGTTTTTACTATAAAACCAGTATAATAGGGAGAAGGCTTAAAATCAACAGGTTTCAAATGAGGATAAATGATTATTATTCTTGACAAAGTCCTAAGAAAAGGCATAGAATATTTAAGATATTTTAGTACGAAATACCAACTGGAGGAGTGAAAAAATGGCAGTACCTTACAATCACAGAGCCATTGAGTTGAAATGGAGAAAGAACTGGGAAGAGCGCCCGGTAAATGTAGATGACGGAAAGAAGCCGAAATACTATTGTCTGGATATGTTTCCGTATCCGTCTGGAAGCGGTATTCATGTAGGCCACTGGAGAGGATACGTTATTTCTGATGTTTGGAGCCGTTATAAGATGATGCAGGGATATTACCTGATCCATCCCATGGGCTGGGACGCGTTCGGACTTCCGGCAGAGAACTATGCGATCAAGAACGGGATCCATCCGTCAAAGGCAGTAAAAGAGAATGTGGCTCATTTCAAAGAGCAGCTGAATCAGATTTCTGCGATCTATGACTGGGACCGTGAGGTCAATACCACGGATCCTGAGTTTTATAAATGGACGCAGTGGATTTTTGTAAAAATGTTTAAGGAAGGGCTTGCTTACGAGAAGGAATTCCCGATCAACTGGTGTCCGTCCTGTAAGACAGGTCTCGCGAACGAGGAAGTAGTCAACGGCTGCTGCGAGCGCTGCGGAACTGCGGTGACGAAGAAGAACCTGCGCCAGTGGATGCTGCGTATCACGAAGTATGCGGACAGACTTCTGAACGACCTGGACAAGCTTGACTGGCCGGAGAAGGTTAAGAAGATGCAGACCGACTGGATCGGCAAATCCTACGGTGCAGAGGTGGATTTCCCGGTGGAGGGAAGAGACGAAAAGATCACGGTTTACACTACAAGACCGGATACCCTGCACGGCGCTACCTTTATGGTACTGGCTCCGGAGCACGCTCTGGCAGCATCCCTTGCTACGCCGGAGACGAAGGAAGCAGTGGAGAAATATATCTTTGATTCTTCCATGAAGTCCAACGTGGACCGTCTGCAGGATAAGGAAAAGACCGGTGTGTTTACCGGCACCTATGCGATCAATCCGCTGAACGGTGCGAAGGTGCCGATCTGGCTGTCTGATTACGTACTGGCAGATTACGGTACCGGTGCGATCATGTGCGTACCTGCTCATGATGACCGTGACTTTGAGTTTGCGACGAAGTTCAATATTCCGATTATCCAGGTTATTGCCAAGGACGGAAAAGAGATTGAAAATATGACGGAGGCGTATACGGAAGCTTCCGGCACCATGATTAATTCCGGCGAGTGGAACGGCATGGAGTCCGCTGTTCTGAAAAAAGAAGCTCCGCACATCATCGAGAAGCGCGGCCTGGGCCGGGCTACGGTGAACTACAAGCTGCGCGACTGGGTATTCTCCCGTCAGCGTTATTGGGGCGAGCCGATCCCGATCATTCACTGTCCGCACTGCGGCAATGTTCCGGTGCCGGAGGAGGAGCTTCCGCTTCGTCTGCCGGATGTGGAGTCCTATGAGCCGACAGGTACCGGCGAGTCGCCGCTGGCTGCCATTGACGAGTGGGTGAACTGCAAGTGTCCGGTTTGCGGCGCTGATGCAAAGCGTGAGACAAACACGATGCCGCAGTGGGCAGGATCCTCATGGTATTTCCTGCGTTACGTGGACAATAAGAATGACAAAGAGCTGGTATCCAAGGAGAAGGCGGACAAGTACCTTCCGGTAGATATGTATATCGGAGGCGTGGAGCATGCTGTACTTCACCTGCTGTATTCCAGATTCTATACAAAGTTCCTGTATGACATTGGGGCCATTGATTTTGACGAGCCGTTCCACAAGCTGTTCAATCAGGGTATGATCAACGGTAAGAACGGTATCAAGATGAGTAAGTCCAAGGGCAACGTCGTATCCCCGGATGACCTCGTGCGGGATTACGGCTGCGACAGCCTGCGTATGTATGAGCTGTTTGTCGGCCCGCCTGAGCTGGATGCAGAGTGGGATGACCGCGGCATCGACGGCGTGTACCGTTTCCTGAACCGTTTCTGGAAGCTGGCTATGGACAGCAAAGAGGCAAATGTGGCCGAGACGAAGGAAATGGTGAAGCTTCGTCATAAGCTGGTACACGATATTTCCCAGCGTCTGGAGAGCTTCAGCCTGAATACGGTTATTTCCGGCTTCATGCAGTACAACAACAGCATGATCGACCTGGCCAAAAAGACAGGCGGTATTGATAAAGAGACAGTGGAGACCTTTATCCGTCTGCTGGCTCCCTTTGCACCGCACATTTCAGAGGAGCTGTGGGAGGAATACGGCCATACAGATTCCGTATTCCATACACAGTGGCCGCAGGCAGATAAAGAGGCCATGAAGGATGACGAGATCGAGATTCCGGTTCAGATCAACGGAAAGACAAAGGCCGTTATCTCCATTCCGGTGGATATCTCAAAGGAAGACGCCATTGCCAGGGGCAAAGAGGCTCTGGGAGATAAGCTTGGCGGCACCATCGTCAAAGAAATCTACGTGCCGAAGAAGATCGTAAATATCGTACAGAAATAAGCGGTCAGTCATGCCGCTCGCCGATATTGTCGTAGGATTCGCAGAATCGTGCGGCAAAGGCGGGCGGTTCTTTTTTTATATACAGGTGAGAGGTGTCGCCGTAGGCGCTCATGCGGAAGCTGGCGATTCCTCTGCGGCGTTCTTCTGTAGTAATAGTGGTCACGGATGTCGGTGCGGCGCAGAGTCCGTGCCACAGTATCATCGGGGAGATCCCCAGCAGATGTCCGATCAGGACACAGCCAAGGCCAAAATGACAGAAGAAAGCGATGGTGTCATTGTTTGCTTTTTCTACCCGGTAAAAATGGCCGTCCCGGATGTAGCCGTGCTGAGCCAGCAGCTTGTCGAAACTGGAAGTCACCCATTCATATTCCTCTTGGACGTGTCCTGCCTTCATGATATCCGTGCTGTACCAGGTACGATAGTCATAGTAGCTTTCATCCACCGTCCAGTCCTGGGGAAGCCAGTCCCAGCATATAGGAGAGTTTTCGCGGTCCGGGCGGTTGATCTTCGGGGCAAATTCCCGGAGCCATTCGCACTCGATGGCCTGACGGTTCAGCTTTTGCAGCGTGAAAGAAGCAGTGTCCTTTGCCCGGCCCAGGGGAGATACATAAAATTCTTTTATGTCCTCCTGAACGATACGTTCGGAGAGATATTCCGCTTCACGCCACCCCTTTTCCGTCAATGAATCAATTGTATAGTCGGGGTCTCCATGCCGGATGATCAGTATTCTCATAAAGTTTCCTCCTGAAACAAATTTTTATCATTTTTTATCATAACCCATATTTTTCCATTTGAAAAGAAAAATGAACAAACTGTGAATATATCTTTAAAAATTGTGGATAGTGTTGAAACAATACACAGTATTCTGTATAATATGAGAGAAATTGTCTGAAGAGTAAGTGGGAGATGAGGGGTAGATGGTCAGCAGAAAAGTGGTCGTGGAAAATAAGTCGGGGTTCCGCGTCAGACCTGCAAGTGTTTTAGCGAGGGCAGCGGAAACCTGCGAGTCAAAAATAGAGATACTGTATAAATATAATATCATCAATGCGAAGAGCCTGTTGAATATCCTGTCAGTATCCATTGCAGAGGGTGATGAGATCGAGCTTCGCTGCATCGGCCCGACTGAGGAGAAGGACATGGAGAAAATGCTGGATGTACTGAGGCATTTAGGATGAATACAGATAAAAAGGACTGCACAGAGTTCTACTCCTGCAGTCTTTTTTCATAGAAAAGTCCTGTCAAAAACCAGAGAGGCGCGTAATCAAGCCGAATGACACCATTTACATGGTATGGAGAGTCACTGTAATCCCAGGGACAGCAGCCCCGGCGCTTCAGGTAGGTGCCGGAGGTGTATTCGACAATAAAAATGCATATCATATAGATAAAGCCTCTCGTCACGGTTTTGCATTTTTTCAGGCAGGCGGAGAGCGGCGCAATAAAAGAGGCCATGCCGTAGATCGGGAACATGCGCAGGGAAGAAAATCCCATCAGCTTCGGGTCATGATGGATCAGAGAATTCAGCCCGGTCCAGAAGACCTCAATACACCAGCCGTACATACCGCATTCAACAAATTTTGATTTCATACGTTCCGTTCCTCCAGGATCAATAGATGCCGGATACAATATCCTATCAACATTTTTTCCCCAATTTAAAAAAATATGCCTTTTCATTTGGAAGCCCCCAAAATTCCTTGCAATATAGAAAAATTATGCTATAATGTGTCTGGATAAACAGGGGGCGTTGCGAAGGTGCAGCGCCCCTAAAGTGATTACGGAGGAAAACGAAATGAATTATACGGAAGCGCGTGCATTTATTCAGGAAATATCAGTCAGGGGCAGCGAGCTGGGCCTTGAGACCATTGCCAACCTGCTGAAGCTTCTGGGCAACCCTCAGGATGACCTGAAATTTATTCATATTGCAGGGACAAACGGAAAGGGCTCCGTGCTGGCTTATCTGTCGACGGTGCTGGAGCAGAGCGGATACCGGGTGGGACGTTATATTTCCCCGACGCTGTTTTCTTACCGGGAGCGGATACAGATCAACCGGGAGCGGATCAGCCGTGAGGATTTTGCGGAGGCGGCGTCGCAGGCGGCGGAGGCGTATACACAGATGAAACAGCTTGGCCTGGCGCTTCCGACGGTGTTCGAGGTGGAGACGGCGATTTCATTTCTTTATTTTAAGAAGAAAAAATGCGATCTGGTGATGCTGGAGGTAGGGATGGGAGGCAGGCTGGACGCCACGAATATTATCCGCACCCCGGTGCTCACAATGCTGGCTTCCATCAGCATGGACCATATGGAATTTCTCGGAAATACCCTCGCGGAGATCGCCTGGAACAAGGCCGGGATCATAAAGCCGGGGATTCCCGTGGTATCTGCTCATCAGGAGGCCGCATCGGAGCGGGTGATCGCAGAAGAGGCGGAAAAGAACGGAAGTGAATGCCGGTTTGTTGATCTGGAGCAGATCACGGAGGTTTGCTACGGTCTGGAGAGCCAGAGCTTTCATTACGGAGAATTCGGAAGGATAGATATCAGCCTTGCAGGGGCGCAGCAGATTGAAAATGCGGCTCTGGCTTTAGAGGGAGCTGCAGCGCTTCGGCGAAGCGGCTATGATATTCCAGAGGCTGCGCTGCACCGCGGAATGCGGGAGACTGTGTGGAAGGGCAGGTTTTCTGCGATTCACAAAAAGCCGCTGTTTATCATCGACGGGGCCCATAATCCCGACGCGGCGCAAAGATTGCGGGATTCTATACTGAAATACTTTAAAAACCGTAAAAAATATTATATCTTTGGAGTGTTTTCTGACAAAGAATATGATAAAATTATAGAGATTACCGCTGATCTGGCAGAGCATATCTATACGATAGAGACTCCGGACAATCCTCGGGCGCTTCCGGCAGAGAAACTTACGGAGGCTGTGCGGAGAAAAAATCCGTCCGTGGAGACGGCAGGGAGCATTCAGAATGCGGTGGACAAAAGCTTCGCGACTGCCGGGCCGGAGGATGTGATCATAGCCTTTGGCTCCCTGTCCTTCCTGGGCGCAGTGGAGCAGGCGGTAAAAATGTATGATGAGAGACGTGGAGAATGACAAATGAAGGATTTACTGGAATTAAGAGATCAGATTGACAAGATTGACCGGCAGATCGTATCCTTGTTTGAGGAGCGTATGCAGATCAGCGAGGATGTGGCAAAGTACAAAATTGCAAACGGAAAAAAGGTTTTCGATAAAGACCGGGAGAAATCAAAGCTGGAGACGCTGACGGGGCTGGCTCACAGCGAGTTCAACCGCCACGGCGTGGAGGAGCTGTTTCAGCAGATCATGTCCATGAGCCGTAAGCTGCAGTATCAGCTTCTGGCGGAGAACGGTGCGGCGGGCAGGCTGCCCTTTATCGCGGTGGACGATATTGAGCGGAAGAATGTCCGGGTCGTTTACCAGGGCGTGGAGGGAGCCTACAGCCATGCGGCGATGAGGGAATATTTCGGAAAGGATGTCAACTGTTTTCATGTGAAAAAGTGGCGGGACGCAATGGAGGCCATCGCGGAGGGCGCGGCGGATTATGCGGTGCTTCCCATTGAGAATTCCTCCGCGGGCATTGTTGCGGACAACTATGATCTTCTGGTAAATTTTGAAAATTATATCGTAGGAGAGCAGATTATCAAATGCGAGCATGCCCTTTTGGGGCTTCCGGGGACAAAGCTGGAGGATATTCAGAAGGTATATTCCCACCAGCAGGCGCTGTCCCAGTGTGAGGAATATCTGGACAGTCATAGGGAATGGCAGCTGATTCCCTATGACAACACGGCAAGAGCGGCGAAAAAGGTCGCAGACGAGGGTGATAAATCCCAGGCGGCGGTGGGAAGCGTATTTGCAGCGGAGATATTCGGCCTGGAGGTGCTGGCAGAGCACATTTATTATAATGAAGCGAATTCTACCAGATTTATTATCGTTACGAATCAGAGAGTGTTCAGGAGAGATGCACAGAAGATCAGTATTTGCTTTGAACTGCCGCACCGCAGCGGAGCGCTTTACAATATCCTGTCGCATTTTATTTACAACAACCTGAACATGAACAAGATCGAGTCCCGGCCGATTCCGGGAAGAAACTGGGAATACCGTTTTTTCGTTGATTTTGACGGCAACTTAAATGACAGTTCAGTGAAAAATGCTCTTCGCGGCATCCGTGAGGAAGCAATCAATATGAAAATACTTGGAAACTACTAAGGGGGAAAACAAAACAGCATGGCAAACGTTGATGAATTAATCATATACAGAGAATTTGAAAACGGGGCACTGCTTCACGATATGGCCTGGCTCATGGAGCATTATAAGGAAGAAGTACACCAGATAGAGGTAAGAGAGCTCTTTTTTGGATGCATGCACAATCTGATCGATCTCGCAGGTACTTACGGGTTCGAGAAAAACCTCTGGCATGCATATTTGACATTTCTGCTGGTCAACAACGAAAATGTATTCAGTACCTCCTGTGAGATTAAAGGTGTGACGGAGGGTAGCCTGCTGGAGCTGGCAAAGCATGATTTCCGGATTTTCCGTGAGCTGTTTGCCTATGACTTTACGGGGATCGAGGAAACGCTGGGAGCCGGATTTTTTGAAGAAATTCTTGATTACCGGAGAGCGGGGGCAGCCAGCAGGGTATATAACAGACGTATCTGCAGCAGGATATGTGAACTGAGTGAACAGCTCGGCAGCGCAGAGGATCTGGAGCAGTTTACGGAGTATATGATTCATTTTTACCGGGAGTTCGGTGTGGGAAAGCTGGGACTTCACAAGGCATTCCGGGTGGTGCATGATGATTGCGGCGTGCAGATCCAGCCGATCACGAACATCATGCATGTCAATCTGGATGACCTGGTGGGTTACGAGATCGCAAAGAAAAAGCTGATCGACAATACAGAGGCCTTCGTACAGGGCAGAAGGGCGAATAACTGCCTGCTTTTCGGAGATGCGGGTACGGGAAAGTCCTCCAGCATCAAGGCGATCCTGAATCAGTACTATGACCAGGGCCTGCGCATCATTGAGATCTACAAGCATCAGTTCCAGGATCTGAATGAGGTGATCGCCCAGATCAAGAATAGAAATTACCGGTTCATCATATATATGGATGATCTTTCCTTTGAGGAATTTGAGATAGAGTACAAATATCTGAAGGCAGTTATCGAGGGAGGCCTGGAGAAAAAGCCGGACAATATCCTGATCTATGCGACCTCCAACCGGCGCAACCTGATCCGTGAAAAATTCCGTGACAATCAGGAGGAGCGGGACGGAGATATCCACACGAATGATACGATCCAGGAAAAGATGTCTCTCGTATCGCGGTTCGGCGTTACGATCTATTTTGGTTCTCCCAGCAAAAAAGAGTTCCAGAAGATTGTAAAGACGCTGGCAGACAGATATGGAGTGACGATGCCGGAGGAAGAACTATTTCTCGAGGCGAATAAGTGGGAGCTGAGCCACGGCGGACTGTCGGGACGTACGGCGCAGCAATTTATTGATTATCTGCTGGGACAGATGAGATAGGAGGGGGAATATGGCAGTAAAATATTTTGCGGCCATCGGTATTGGGTCTACTCTGACTGAGATGAAGATCTTTGAGTGGGGCGGCAAAAAGATCATGCGTGAGGTAGAGTGTGTCAGCACCAGAATGAGCCTGGGGCTGGATGTTTACAAAAAAGGGCGCATAGACAGCAAACACATAGAGGAGCTCTGCCAGCTGCTTTTAAATTTTAAGAGTATTATGCAGGCTTACAAGGTCGATTCCTATAAGGTGTATGCCACCAGTGCGTTCCGGGAATCCAGAAATATGCTGATCATGCGGGACTATATTGAGAAACAGACGGGCTTCCGCATTGGCGTGCTGAGCAATTCAGAACAGCGGTTTGTGGATTACAAGTCGATTGCATCCGTCACGACAGAGTTTGAGACGATTATCCAGAATGCGGCAGCTATCGTTGATATTGGCGGCAGCAGTATGCAGATCTCACTGTTTGATAAAGACAAGCTGATCACGACGCAGAATATCCGGGTCGGCAGCGTTACGACAAAAGAGCGCCTTGCGCCTCTGACGAAAAATAACGAGCATTTTGAAAAGATGGTGGTGGAGATCCTGAACCATGAGCTGGCGGGATTCGGAAAGCTGTACCAGAAGGACCGCCAGATCAAGAACCTGATCGTGATAGGCGGCAATCTTCTGGGACTGATGAAGCCGTACCAGAATGAGAACCGGAAGATCACCTCTGTCACAAAAAGCCAGTTTGAGGATGTATACAAAGGCGTTGTGGGACTGAGCCAGAATGAGATTTCGGAGAAATACAACATTTCCTTTGATCAGACCGGGGTCATTGTTCCTACGGCAATCTACTGCCGCTGCCTGATGGAAAATCTCGGGGCGGAGACGCTGTGGTTCCCGGATTACAGCCTCTGCGACGGTATGGCATACGATTACGGCGTAAAGAACCGCTACATCAAAAACAGCCATAACTTTGAAGAGGATATTATCGCTGCGGCCCGCAGCATCTCGAAGCGTTATAAATGCAGCCAGGCGCACATCCGCAATCTGGAAGAGATTGCGCTTCAGGTGTTTGACCGTATGAAAAAGGTACATGGTATGGGAAAACGCGAGCGGCTGCTTCTGCAGATTTCCATTATCCTGCACAACTGCGGGAAGTTCATCAGCCTGGAGGATGTTTCGGAATGTGCTTTCAACATCATCATGGCCACGGAGATCATCGGCCTGTCCCATACGGAGCGGGAGATGATCGCTTATACGGTGAAATTCAATACGAGCCGTTTTCTGTACTATGACGAGCTGGCGGCCAGCACGGCTCTGAGTGAGTCAGAGTACATGGTTGTGGCGAAGATGACGGCGATTCTCCGCATGGTCAATGCGCTGGACCGGACGCATCAGCAGAAATGCAAAAATGTAAATGTGACCCTGAAGGAGCATGAGTTGAAGATTACCGTTGCAAGCAACGCGGATTTTTCTCTGGAAAAAGGCACCTTCAACGACAAGGCGGAATTTTTTGAAGAGATTTTTAACGTGCATCCTGTATTTAAGCAGAGAAAGCAGATTTAGGAGGGAGAAAAATGGCAGAATTTGATTTTGAAAAGCCGGAATATTATACAAACAGAGAGTGCAGTTGGCTGGGATTTAACAGCCGTGTACTCAGTGAAGCCCGGGATAAGAGCCTCCCGCTTTTGGAACGGCTGAAATTCCTGAGCATTACCTCCTCGAATCTGGACGAGTTTTTCATGATCCGGGTGGCATCCCTGAAGGATATGGTGCACGCAAAATATACAAAGAAGGATATTGCGGGCATGACGCCCCAGGAGCAGCTGGCCGTCATAGGTGAAAAGGCTCACGAGCTGGTTGCCACACAGTATTCGACGTACAACCGTTCCCTGCTTCCGCTGATGAAGCAGTCCGGTGTGGAGGTGGTGACGGAGCATGAGAAGCTGACGAAGAAGCAGAAGCAGCATGCCGATCAGTATTTTCAGGAGAATGTTTATCCGGTGCTGACCCCGATGGCGATGGATTCCTCCAGACCATTTCCGCTGGTCCGCAACAAAACCCTGAATATCGGAGCTTTGATATCGAAAAAGGGAGAAAAGGGCAAGGCCGAGTTTGCTACGGTGCAGGTACCCTCTGTCCTTCCAAGGATTGTGCGTCTTCCGGATACGGAGGACGGCCACAAATGTGTGATCCTTCTGGAGCAGCTAATTGAGAGGAATATTGACAAGCTTTTCCTGGGATATGACGTGGTGTCGGCATGTCCCTACCGGATCATGCGAAATGCGGATCTGTCCTATGATGAGGACGAGGCTGCAGATCTTTTGAAGGAGATCCAGAAGCAGCTGAAAAAGCGTCAGTGGGGCGAGGTCATCCGTCTTGAGATCGAGGAGAAGATGGATCCGAAGCTGCTGAAGATCCTGAAGCTGGAATTTAATGTAAAAGAAGAGGATATTTACAAGATAAACGGGCCGCTTGACCTCACCTTCCTGATGAAGCTTTACGGGCTGGACGGCATGGATGAGTACCGTTACAAGCCCTATAAGCCGCAGCCGGTGCCGGGCATGAACGACGAAGAGGATATTTTTACTCAGATCCGCAAGGGGGATATTCTTCTGCACCACCCGTATATGACCTTTGAACCGGTGGTCCAGTTTGTCAAGCAGGCTGCGGCGGATCCGAATGTCCTTGCCATCAAGCAGACGCTCTATCGCGTCAGCGGCAATTCTCCCATCGTGGCGGCGTTGGCCCAGGCGGCGGAGAATGGCAAGCAGGTATCCGTTCTTGTGGAGCTGAAAGCGCGGTTCGATGAGGAAAACAATATTATCTGGGCAAAGATGCTGGAGAAAGCAGGATGCCACGTGATCTACGGCCTGCTGGGCCTTAAGACCCACAGCAAGATCACCCTGGTGGTGCGCCGGGAAGAAGACGGTATCCGCCGTTACGTGCATCTTGGTACGGGCAACTACAATGATTCCACGGCGAAGCTGTATACAGACTGCGGTATCCTGACGTGTTCGGAGCCCATCGGCGAGGACGCCACCGCTGTGTTCAACATGCTTTCCGGCTATTCTGAGCCGAAGCACTGGAACCGTCTTGTCCTGGCTCCGATCTGGATGAGGGATGGATTTATGCATCTGATCCAACGGGAGACGGAGCACGCAAGGGCCGGAGAACCTGCAAGGATCATTGCAAAGATGAATTCTCTGTGTGACAAGGAGATCATTGCGGCGCTGTATGAGGCCTCCGCGGCGGGCGTTGAGATTGATCTGATCATCCGGGGGATCTGTTGTCTGAAGACCGGCATCCCGAAGGTCAGTGAGAACATCCGGGTCCGTTCTATCGTCGGCAATTTCCTGGAGCATGCCCGGATCTTCTATTTCCAGAATGGCGGAGACGAAGAATTTTACATGGCCAGCGCCGACTGGATGCCGCGAAATCTCGACAAACGGGTGGAGATTTTGTTCCCGGTGGAGGATCCGAAGATTCAGGAGCGTGTGCGCCACATCCTGCAGATTCAGCTGGAGGACAATGTAAAGGCGCATATCCTGCAGCCGGACGGCAGCTATGAGAAGATCGACAAGCGCGGCAAGGTATTGCTTTGCGCCCATGATTATTTCTGCGAGGAGGCTATCGAGCTGGCGAAGCCGGGGCCGGAGCCGCAGCAGAGCCATGTCTTTATTCCTGCGGAACCAATCGAAGAATAGAATGGCAGAAGAATAAAACGGCAGAAAGATTACCGTTGTAGAGATGATAGAAAATGCTGAGCTTTCGACAGAGAGAAAGGTGCGGCAGAAAGGTCAATGAGATGATGTACAGAGATCATACGAAGGTTGTAAAAATAGGCGACCGGGCCATCGGAGGCGGCAATCCGATCCTGATCCAGTCTATGACAAATACAAAGACAGAGGATGTGGCGGCGACGGTTGCCCAGATCCAGGCACTGACGGCGGCGGGCTGTGATATTATCCGCTGCGCAGTCCCCACGATGGAGGCGGCCAGGGCATTTTCGGAGATAAAAAAGCAGATTTCGATTCCTCTGGTGGCGGATATACATTTTGATTATAAGCTGGCCATCGCAGCCATTGAAAACGGCGCAGATAAAATCCGCATCAATCCCGGCAACATCGGAAGTACAGACCGCGTCCGGGCAGTGGTGGATGCGGCGAAGGAGCGCGGCGTTCCCATCCGGGTCGGCGTGAACGGCGGCTCTCTGGAAAAAGAGATCGTAGAGCGGGATCACGGCGTTACGGCGGAGGGAATCGTGGAAAGCGCCCTGCGCCAGACTGCGGTGATAGAGGACATGGGCTACGACAATCTTGTCATCAGCATCAAGTCTTCCGACGTCATGCTGTGTACGGCGGCTCACAAGCTGCTGGTGCAGAAGACGGATCACCCGCTGCATGTGGGGATTACGGAGGCCGGAACCCTGCTGTCCGGCAACATCAAATCAGCCGTGGGACTTGGCATGATTCTCTCTGAGGGGATCGGAGATACGATCCGCGTTTCCCTGACCGGTGATCCGCGGGAGGAAGTAAAATCCGCGAAGCTGATTCTGCGTACCCTGGGACTTCGCAGGGGCGGCATCGAGGTGGTATCCTGCCCGACCTGCGGCCGGACGAAGATCGACCTGATCGGCCTGGCAAACCGGGTAGAAGCGATGGTGGAGGATATTCCCCTGGATATTAAGGTGGCCGTCATGGGCTGTATCGTGAACGGCCCGGGAGAGGCGAAGGAGGCCGACATCGGAATTGCCGGAGGCAAGGGAGAGGGCCTGCTGATCAAGAAGGGCGAGGTCATCCGCAAGGTGCCGGAGGAACAGCTTCTCGACGTGCTGCGGGAAGAACTGCTGAACTGGAAATAAAAAATATGAATTGACAACGTAACGAAAAACATGCTGGTTCCCGAAGGGGGGACTGGCTGTTTTTATAGAATATAACGAACATAAATAAGAGGGTTGATGATGGTGAACGTCAGGGTAATGACCATTGAAGATTATGACGGGGTATATGAGCTGTGGATTCATACGCCGGGCATGGGACTTAATTCCGTTGATGACAGCAGAGAAGGAATCGCAAAATATTTAAAACGCAATCCCGGAACTAGCTTTGTCGCGGAGGAGGACGGAAAGCTCGTAGGTGCGGTCCTGTCCGGTCATGACGGACGAAGAGGCTATATTTATCATACGGCTGTTCTGACAGAGTACAGAAACCGGGGAATCGCCAGAGCACTGGCGGAGCATGTCATGAATGCTTTGGAGCAGGAAGGCATCAATAAGGCTGCGCTGGTTGCCTTCGGCCGAAATGAGACCGGCAATGGTTTTTGGGAGAGGATGGGATTTACGGTCAGAGACGATCTCGTATACCGGAATAAAAATATACGTGAATTAAAAAGAATTGATACCTGA
>JAUNGD010000049.1:25922-28718 GCA_030524705.1 Lachnospiraceae bacterium
AGTGACAGATCTCGGGAATTGTGCGTGGCGCAGCGATCTTGGCAGGATAGAGGTTCTGAATGAGAACGAGTTTGTGGAATACACCAAGGACGGATATGCCACCAGATTTACCACCACCGTGTTTCAGCCCTGTGAGCGTTGGGAATTTGACATGGAAAATGGCAATATGAAGGGCCATTGGACAGGGGTTTTTTACAGACACGGAGATAAGACCACCGTTGTATTTTCAGAGGATGTCTCTGCGAAAAAGCTTTTTCTGAAGCCCTTTGTGGGAGGATATTTGAAAAAGCAGCAGCTGCAGTATTTTGAGGATCTGAAGGCAGCTTTGGGCTGTTAAGAACGGAGTATACATCATGCAAAAACCATTTTTTGAAGTGTTCCCGGTGCTGGATCTTGGTGACAGCCTGCACAGCCTGCTGGAGTTTGTTCAGGTGAGCCGGGTGACGCTGAACCGGGAGCGCACGTTTATGCGCGTCTATCTGGAGAGTGAAAAGCTTATTTACAAGAAGGATATTCTGGAGCTTGAGCAGGCGATCAGGGACCAGCTTTTTTATGATGTTCCGATGACGGTGAAGATCATTGAGAGGTTCCATTTATCCAGGCAGTATACGCCCCGCAATCTGATGTCTGTTTATGAGGACAGCATTCTGCTGGAGCTGAAAAATTATAACGCGCTGCTCTACAGCCTGATGCGGGAGTCGGAGAAGGAATTTACTGCCGATGATACGCTCTGTCTTCGCGTACCGGATACGGTGGTGGCGGATGGAAAAGAGGAAGAGCTGCTGTCCATCCTTGAGAAGATATTCTGTGAACGCTGCGGCATGAATTTTCACGTCAGCGCGCAGCGGGTGGAGCCGAAGACCAACAAAAAGCGGGAGATGCAGGAGCTTGAGCTGGAGCAGGAAGTTGCGGCGATTGCCCGGAATTACGCTGCGGTGAAGGAGGATGAGAGCCGGGCCAAGACGGAGCCGGAGCAGGAGAGCTCCCGGAGACCGGCGAAAAAGCAGCCGGAGGAGAAAAAGCAGGCTGCGGGCCCGGGAGAGGCGAAAGAGACGCCGAAGAAAAAGAGCTTTTATCAGTCTGGGGACCGCTTTGGTGGCAGGCGTTCGGATAATCCTGACGTGGTATACGGCAGGGATTTCGAGGGCGAAGTGATTACCATCGAATCCATCACCGGGGAGATCGGCGGGGTCATCGTCCGGGGGCAGGTGCTTTCCGTAGATCTGCGTGAGCTGAGGAACGAAAAGACTCTGTTTATTTTTAATATTACTGACTTTACGGATTCGATAGGGATCAAGCTGTTTACGACGAATGAGCAGGCTGCAGAGCTGGCGGAGTCCATCAAGACCGGCGCGTTCCTGATGCTGACCGGGGTAACCACCATCGACCGTTTCGACAGCCAGCTTACCATCGGAAATATCCGGGGGATCAAGAAGATCGCTGATTTCAGAGAAAAGCGGGTGGATACCTGCGCCCAGAAGCGCGTGGAGCTGCACTGCCATACGAAGATGAGCGATATGGACGGAGTTTCTGACGTGAAGGACATCATCAAGAGAGCCATAAGCTGGGGACATCCTGCCATCGCCATCACAGACCACGGTGCGGTACAGGCGTTCCCGGATGCGAACCATGCGATTCCGGGGGATGGAAGCTTTAAAGTCATTTACGGTATGGAAGCGTATCTGGTGGATGACCTGAAGGAGATTGCCACAAATACAAAGGGGCAGACCATTGAAGAAAGATTCGTGGTATTTGACCTGGAGACCACCGGCTTTTCCCCCGAACAGAACAGGATCATAGAGATCGGAGCCGTAAAGGTCGAGGAGGGCAGGATCACGGACCGTTTCAGTACCTTCGTGAATCCTGAGGTGCCGATCCCGTTCCGTATCGAGGAGCTCACCAGCATTAATGACAATATGGTGCTGGACGCTCCTGTGATAGAAAAAATACTGCCGGAGTTCATGCAGTTCTGTGAGGGCTGCATCATGGTGGCTCACAATGCATCCTTTGATATGAGCTTTATTGATGCAAACTGCAGGCGGCAGGGGCTTTTGTGCGATAAGACGGTGGTGGATACGGTGGCGATGGCCAGGGTGCTGCTGCCGAATCTGAACCGTTTCAAGCTGGATACGGTGGCGAAGGCTCTCGGCGTATCCCTGGAAAATCATCACAGGGCTGTGGATGACGCGGCCTGTACAGCCGATATTTTTGTAAAGTTTCTGGAAATGCTCCGAAAGCAGGGCGTACAGACTCTGGAAGAACTGAATGACCTGGGAAAGGCGTCGGAGAACCAGATCAAAAAGCTGCCGACGTATCATGCCATTATTCTGGCAAAAAACGATGTAGGACGTGTCAATCTTTACCGCCTTGTTTCCTGGTCTCACCTGCAATACTACAACCGCAGGCCCAGGGTTCCGAAAAGTATGCTGCAAAAGTACCGGGAGGGACTGATCCTCGGCTCGGCCTGTGAGGCGGGAGAGCTGTATCAGGCTTTGCTGCGGGGCAGCCCGGATCAGGAGATCAGCAGACTTGTGAATTTTTATGATTATCTGGAAATCCAGCCTCTGGGGAACAACATGTTCATGACCAGAGAGGACCGGGAGGACCGCAAGACTGTCGATGACCTGATCGACCTGAATAAGCGGATCGTGGAGCTGGGAGAGCGGTTCCAGAAGCCTGTGGTGGCCACCTGCGACGTGCATTTCCTCGACCCCCAGGATGAGGTTTACCGCCGGATCATCATGGCCAGCAAGGGCTTCAAGGATGCGGATGACCAGGCGCCGCTGTACCTGCGTA
>JAUNGD010000050.1 GCA_030524705.1 Lachnospiraceae bacterium
GTACGCACGGTGGTGTGAGAGGACGGCGGCTAATCACCGCCTCCTACTCGATTATTTTGACATATTTTTATTTGCAGTAGAGAGCATCAGCTTGATACGGTTCAGCTGATTTACCTCGCTGGCTCCCGGGTCATAGTCGATGGCCACGATATTGGACAGCGGATACTGTCTGCGCAGCTCCTTGATAACGCCCTTTCCTACGACGTGGTTCGGCAGACAGGCGAAGGGCTGTGTGCAGACGATGTTGTTGACGCCGGAGTGAATCAGCTCCAGCATCTCTCCGGTCAGGAACCAGCCCTCACCGGTCTGGTTGCCCAGAGAAACGATGTCCTTGGCCATCTCGCCGAGATGCTCAATATGAGCCGGCGGATCGAAGTGGACGCTCTTTTCCAGCTCCTCGGCTGCAGTAGAACGCAGTTTTTCCAGAACCATGATGCCGAAGTTCGCAATCATCGCGGACTTCTTTTTCGTTCCGAGATACTCGCTCTTGAAGTTCTGGTTGTAGAAGCAGTAGAGCAGGAAGTCCATAAGGTCCGGTACGACGGCCTGGGCGCCTTCCGCCTCCAGAAGCTCCACCAGATGGTTGTTGGCGGCAGGCATGAATTTGACAAGAATCTCGCCTACTACGCCGACCTTCGGTTTCTGCTCATCGGTGATGGGAAGCGTGTCAAAGTCGTGTACGATGTCCCGGCACATTTGCTTAAACTGACGGTAGGAGGGCTTGCCGGATACGAATTCACAGCAGCGGTCTTCCCACTTATGAAACAGGGCGTTGGCAGAGCCGGGCTCCTGCTCGTAGGGCCTCATGCGGTAGAGGCAGCGCATGAAAATATCACCGAATACGAGGGCGAACATAGCGCGCTTCACCATCTGATAGCTGATGGTAAAGCCCGGGTTGCTCTCAAGGCTGCTCAGATTCAGGGAGATGACCGGAATATCCGGGATACCGGCTTTCTGCAGCGCACGGCGGATAAAGCCGATGTAGTTGGATGCACGGCAGCCGCCGCCGGTCTGAGTCATGATGACTGCAGTCCTGCTGAGGTCGTATTTGCCGGACAGCAGTGCTTCCATGACCTGGCCGACTACCATCAGGGACGGATAACAGGCGTCGTTATTTACGTATTTCAGCCCCACATCTATGGCCCTGCGATTGTCATTTTTCAAAAGCTCGATGTGATAGCCCGAGGCATTTAATGCGGATTCCAGCATTTTGAAATGAATCGGGGACATCTGCGGGCAGAGAATCGTATACTCTTTACGCATTTCCTTTGTGAATACCACACGGTTGATATTAGCCGGAACGATTTGCCGCGGCTCCTGTGAATGCTGCTTGCGTACCCGAATGGCCGATATAAGCGAGCGGATACGGATCTTGGCCGCTCCCAGGTTGTTTACCTCATCAATCTTCAGGCAGGTATAGATCTTGCCGGAGTTTGACAAAATATCATTTACCTCGTCCGTGGTGACGGCGTCCAGGCCGCATCCGAAGGAGTTGAGCTGGATCAGATCCAGATCCTCCCGGGTCTTGACGTAGTTGGCTGCGGCGTATAGCCGGCTGTGGTACATCCACTGGTCAAGCACCATAAGCGGACGCTCCACCGGGCTTAAATGGGAGATGGAATCCTCGGTCAGCACGGCCATGCCGAAGGAGTTGATCAGCTCCGGAATACCATGGTTGATCTCAGAGTCAATGTGATACGGGCGGCCTGCCAGCACGATACCGTGGCGTCCCGTCTCCTCCAAGTATTTCAGGGTTTCCTCGCCCTTTTTGTACATAGCTTCTCTGGTGCGGGTCATCTCCTCCCATCCGGCCTTTGCAGCGGCAGTGACTTCTGCGGCGGGAATATCCGGGAATGCGTCCTTCAGACGGCTGGTAACAGTATCCAGGTTCGTAAATGCGATGAACGGATTTTCGAACCGGATGCTTTCTGTGCGGAGCCCTTCTACGTTATTCTTGATATTTTCTGCATAAGAGGTAACGATGGGGCAATTGTAATGGTTCGGCGCATCTTCAAATTCTGTACGCTCATACGGAATACACGGATAGAAGATGTATTTAATCCCCTTGCGGATCAGCCATTCGATATGGCCGTGGGCCAGCTTTGCCGGATAACACTCGGATTCGCTGGGGATGGACTCAATGCCAAGCTCATAGATCTTCCGGGTGCTGGGCGGAGAAAGAATGACCCGATATTTCAGCTCCGTGAAAAAGCGGAACCAGAACGGATAGTTCTCATACATATTTAGTACCCGGGGGATACCTACGATGCCGCGTTCTGCCTCATCCTCGGGAAGAGGCTCATAGGAGAACAGCAGCTTGTTTTTAAATTCAAACAGGTTCGGAACGTGATCTTTGTTGCGTTCCTTGCCGATACCGCGTTCACAGCGGTTGCCGCTGATAAACTGGCGGCCGCCGGAGAAGCGGTTGATGGTCAGGCGGCACTGATTCGTACAACCCTTGCATTTTGCCATGGAGGTGGTGTATTCCAGGGCGTTGATGCGGTCGATGGAGAGCATCGTCGTCTCGGCGCCCTCCTCGTAGCGCTCCCGGGCGATCAGCGCCGCGCCGAAGGCTCCCATGATCCCCGCGATGTCGGGACGGATGGCTTCGCAGCCTGCGATTTTTTCAAAGCTGCGCAGTACGCCGTCGTTGTAGAAGGTACCGCCCTGTACGACGATATGGCGTCCAAGCTCGGAGGCGTCGGATACCTTGATAACCTTGTAAAGGGCGTTCTTGATTACGGAATAGGCAAGGCCGGCGGAGATGTCGGATACCTCCGCACCCTCCTTCTGGGCCTGCTTTACCTTGGAGTTCATAAATACGGTACAGCGCGTACCAAGATCTATGGGATGCTTCGCAAACAAAGCAGCCTTTGCAAAATCCTGCACGGAATAGTTCAGAGATTTAGCGAAGGTCTCAATAAAGGAACCGCAGCCGGAGGAGCATGCCTCATTGAGCTGCACGCTGTCAACGGTGTGATTCTTGATCTTGATGCACTTCATGTCCTGGCCGCCGATGTCCAGGATACAGTCTACCTCCGGGTCAAAGAAGGAAGCGGCGTAGTAGTGGGAGACGGTTTCCACCTCGCCCTCGTCCAGCATCAGAGCGGCCTTGATCAGTGCTTCCCCGTAGCCGGTGGAGCAGGACCAGGCGATGTGTGCGTCCTCTGGAAGCCGGTCGTAGATCTCCTGAATCGCCGTGATGGTGGTACGCAGCGGGCTTCCGTTGTTGTTGCTGTAGAAGGAATACAGCAGCGTGCCGTCTTCCCCTACCAGGGCAGCCTTTGTCGTGGTGGAACCGGCGTCGATTCCCAGGAAACAGTTACCCTTGTATGTAGCAAGGCTGCCGGTGGAGACCCGGTGGCAGCTCTGTCTTGCAATAAAATGCTCATAATCCTCTTCTGAAGCGAACAGCGGCTCCATCCGGGCAACCTCAAATTCCATATGAATCGTGCCGGAGAGCTTCTGCTGCAGAGCCCCCAGCGTCGTGACACAGCTTTCCTTTGCATTTAAGGCGGAGCCGATGGCCGCAAACAGATGAGAGTTCTGTGGGGTAATGGCATGCTCGTCATCTAACTTCAGGGTGCGGATGAAAGCCTCCCGCAGCTCGGAAAGAAAGTGCAGCGGGCCGCCCAGGAAGGTAACGTGGCCGCGGATCGGCTTGCCGCAGGCCAGACCGCTGATGGTCTGGTTCACCACCGCCTGGAAAATAGAAGCGGAGAGGTCTTCCTTCGTAGCTCCCTCATTGATCAGGGGCTGAATGTCGGATTTTGCAAATACGCCGCAGCGGGCCGCAATGGAATACAAAGAAGAATAATTCTTCGCATATTCGTTCAAACCGGTGGCGTCCGTCTGCAGAAGGGATGCCATCTGGTCAATAAAAGAGCCGGTACCTCCTGCGCAGATACCGTTCATGCGCTGCTCCACGTTGCCGTTTTCGAAATAAATGATCTTGGCATCCTCGCCGCCCAGCTCGATGGCAACGTCTGTCTGAGGAACGAAATGCTCCAGTGAGGTGGCGACTGCGATTACCTCCTGCACGAAGGGGACTTCAAGATGATTGGCCAGCGTCAATCCGCCGGAGCCTGTGATGACGGGGGATATTTCCAGATCTCCCAGCCTGCCGGCTGCGTCGGTAATCAAAGAGGACAGCGTCTCCTGTATATTTGCGTAATGACGTTTGTAATCAGAAAACAGAAGTTCCTGGCCGGGGCCAAGAACCGCTACCTTTACGGTAGTGGAACCAATATCGATTCCAAGAGTATGTAAAGAATTTGTCATTATTTATTCGCAGGGTAGATAAGCCTGCGCCTCCTTTATGAGTGTTTTACATCTTAAGCTATTCTTAATATTATCTTAATGCATACGGATATGATTATACGACAAAAACCGCAAAATATCAAATCACTTGCATTCTAAAAAAAAAACATATATACTAATGTCTCTAAGCAGTTTTGCACAAAAATAATAAACAAAAAATAAAAAGAAATAAAAAGTTAAAAAGAAGTAAAATATTTCCAGAAACATCTGTGCCGGATATTTTTGAAAGGAGAATCACAATGTATCGTATTATCAAGCGAGACGGTCTTGCTAAACGTGCGGAATTTCAGACAGTACACGGTACTGTGCAGACCCCGCTTTTTATGAATGTCGGGACTGCCGCGGCCATCAAGGGCGCGGTGGCCACAACAGATCTGAAGCAGATCGGGACCCAGGTGGAGCTTTCCAACACTTACCACCTGCATGTGCGTCCAGGGGATCATATCGTAAAGAAAATGGGGGGCCTGCATAAGTTTATGAACTGGGACAGGCCGATTTTGACTGATTCCGGTGGATTTCAGGTATTTTCTCTGGCCAGCCTTCGGAAAATCAAGGAGGAGGGCGTATACTTCCAGTCGCACATTGACGGCAGGAGGATTTTTATGGGCCCGGAGCAGAGCATGCAGATCCAGTCGAATCTGGCTTCGACGATCGCCATGGCCTTTGACGAATGTCCCTCCAGTGTGGCGGAGCGGGAGTACGTGCAGAATTCCGTGGACCGGACGACCCGCTGGCTGGCGCGGTGCAAGGCAGAAATGCAGCGGCTGAATTCTCTGGAGGATACGATCAATCCGCACCAGATGCTGTTCGGCATCAACCAGGGAGCGATTTACGATGATATCCGCATTGAGCATGCAAAACGGATTTCCGAGCTGGATCTGGACGGATATGCGGTGGGCGGCCTGGCAGTGGGGGAGACCCATGAGGAGATGTACCGGATCCTAGATTCCGTCGTGCCCTACCTGCCGGCGGACAAGCCGACATATCTGATGGGAGTAGGTACGCCGGTGAATATCCTGGAGGCGGTGGACCGGGGCGTGGACTTTTTCGACTGTGTATATCCCAGCCGGAACGGACGTCACGGCCATGTATATACCAACGACGGCAAGCTGAATCTTTTCAATGCAAAATACGAGCTGGACGACCGCCCCATCGAGGAGGGCTGCGGCTGCCCGGCCTGCCAGAATTACAGCAGGGGATATATCCGCCATTTGCTGAAGGCCAAGGAGATGTTGGGCATGCGTCTCTGTGTTCTTCACAACCTGTATTTTTATAATCATCTCATGGAAGAGATCCGGGATGCCATCGAGGCAGGCAATTACAAGCAGTTCAAAAAGCAGAAAATTGAGCGATATATGCAAAATCAGGAAAAAAATGCTTGATTCATAAGAGCGTATTGTGTATTATTGTAGAGATGGCTATTGAGCGGGAAGATGCTCTGACAGGAGCTGCGAAGGATGTTTGGATTACATTTTCAGACTGCATTTCCGGCTCGTATGTAAAGATGAAGGAGGAAATAAAAATGCTGAACTTGTTATCAGAGACCGCGTCAGCAGGCGGCGGCATGATGCTGATGATTGTGTACATTGTGATAATCGGCGGAGCAATGTACTTTTTTGCGATCAGACCACAGAAGAAGGAGCAGAAGAGAATGAACGCTTTGCTTGCTTCCATGGAGGTCGGAGATACCGTTGTGACGACCAGCGGATTTTACGGCGTAGTAATTGACATTACAGACGAGGACTGTATTGTAGAGTTCGGAAGCAACAAAAACTGCAGAATCCCGATGAAGAAGGCTGCGATTGCAGAGGTGGAGAAGGCAGGACAGGAGTGATCCGGCAGTATTGACAGGATTGAGGGACCCCCGGGGAATGGCGAAGGCTGTTTCCGGGGGTTTTGTGCTGTTTTATCCTTCAAATGGCAGAATTTAGTCCAAATTTAGTATGGTTTCAGCGAATTAAATAGTTGAAATGTAATCAGAAATACATTATTATATTGGGTAAGGCTCATTTTGAGCATGGAACGGCAGAAAGGATGATACATATATGGGATATAGGATTGCAGTTATTCCGGGCGACGGGATCGGCCCGGAGATCGTGGCGGAGGCGTGCAAAGTACTGGATGCGGCGGCTGCCAAATACGGATTTGAACTGGAATATACAAAGCTTCTGATGGGCGGCGCATCCATCGACGTGCATGGAGTGCCCCTGACGGATGAGACGATTGAGCAGGCGAAGGCCAGCGAGGCGGTAATGATGGGTTCCATCGGCGGAGACGCAAAGACGTCGCCGTGGTATAAGCTGGAGCCGAATCTGCGCCCGGAGGCAGGACTTTTGAAGATCCGCAAGGCGCTGAACCTCTTTGCAAATCTGCGCCCGGCTTATTTATACGACGAGCTGAAGGACGCATGCCCGCTGAGGGATGAGATCATCGGCGACGGATTTGATATGATGATTATGCGGGAGCTGACCGGCGGTCTTTACTTCGGAGCAAGAGAGACTGTGGAGGAGAACGGCGTCCGCAAGGCCACGGATACACTGGTCTATAATGAAAATGAAATCCGCAGGATTGCGGTGAAGGGCTTTGATATTGCGAGAAAGCGCAGAGGAAGGGTATGCAGCGTAGATAAGGCCAACGTGCTGGATTCCTCCAGACTGTGGAGAACCGTTGTGGAGGAGGTCGCAAAGGACTACCCGGATGTGGAGCTTTCCCATATGCTGGTGGACAACTGCGCGATGCAGCTCGTGAAGAACCCGGCACAGTTTGACGTGATCCTGACGGAAAATATGTTCGGAGATATTCTTTCCGATGAGGCAAGTATGGTGACGGGCTCCATCGGTATGCTGTCCTCCGCATCTCTGAATGAGACGAAGTTCGGACTGTATGAGCCGAGCCATGGCTCAGCGCCGGATATTGCCGGACAGAACATTGCCAATCCCATCGCCACGATCCTGTCTGCGGCTATGATGCTGCGGTATTCTCTGGATCTTGACGAGGCGGCGGACGCAGTGGAGGCTGCAGTAAAGCAGGTGCTGAAGGAAGGCTACCGCACCGTTGATATTATGTCAGAGGGATGCACGCAGGTAGGCACGGCAGAGATGGGCGATCTGATTGCAGCTCGGATCTGAAGCTGGCCATTTGAAAAATATTTGATAGACATTGACAGACATAAGGTGAAATTGCGAAGCTGCATATTCCGTATGCAGATTTAGCGATAAAGGAGGAAAGTTATGAGAAGTGACGCAGTAAAAAAGGGAATCCAGCAGGCGCCGCACCGTTCTCTTTTCCATGCATTGGGCTTGACAGAGGAAGAGATGAAGCGTCCGCTGATCGGTATTGTGAATTCCTACAATGAAGTAGTTCCGGGGCATATGAACCTGGATAAGATAACAGAGGCGGTCAAGCTGGGCGTGGCTATGGCCGGCGGTGTCCCGAGAGAGTTCCCGGCCATCGCGGTCTGCGACGGTATTGCCATGGGACATGTCGGCATGAAGTACTCCCTGGTGACGAGAGACCTGATCGCAGATTCTACAGAGTGTATGGCTATGGCGCATCAGTTTGACGCCCTCGTTATGATTCCGAACTGTGACAAAAACGTTCCGGGGCTTCTGATGGCGGCGGCCAGACTGAACATTCCGACCATTTTTGTCAGCGGCGGCCCGATGATGGCAGGCCATTTGAAGGGAAGAAAGAGAAGCCTTTCCAGCATGTTTGAGGCAGTAGGCGAGCACACGGCAGGAAAAATGACGGCAGAAGAGGTAGTTGAATACGAAGAGAAGGTCTGCCCGACCTGCGGTTCCTGTTCCGGTATGTATACGGCAAACAGCATGAACTGTCTGACCGAGGTCCTGGGTATGGGACTGAAGGGCAACGGCACGATCCCGGCAGTTTATTCCGAGAGAATCCGTCTCGCAAAGATGGCCGGTATGCAGATCATGGAGCTTTTGAAGCAGGACATCCGTCCGAGAGACATCATGACGGAGAAGGCATTTATGAATGCGCTGACCGTGGATATGGCTCTGGGCTGTTCCACGAACAGTATGCTTCATCTCCCGGCCATCGCGCATGAGGCCGGCGTGGAGCTGAACGTGGACATCGCGAACGAGGTCAGCGCCCGGACTCCGAACCTCTGCCATCTGGCGCCGGCAGGCCCGACCTATATGGAGGATCTGAATGAAGCCGGCGGCGTGTATGCGGTGATGAATGAGCTTACAAAGAAAAATCTTCTGAATCTTGACTGTATGACTGTTACAGGCAAGACTGTGGGCGAGAATATTTCAGGATGCGTCAACAAGAATCCTGAGGTGATCCGTCCGATTGAGAATCCCTACAGCGAGACCGGCGGACTGGCGATTCTTAAGGGCAACCTGGCTCCTGATTCCGGCGTTGTAAAGCGTTCTGCCGTAGTACCGGAAATGATGGTGCATGAAGGCCCGGCCAGAGTATTTGACTGCGAGGAGGACGCCATCGAAGCGATCCTCGGCGGCAGGATCGTGGCGGGGGATGTTGTGGTCATCCGCTATGAGGGACCAAAGGGCGGTCCTGGCATGAGAGAGATGCTGAATCCCACCTCTGCCATCGCGGGCATGGGACTTGGCTCCAGTGTTGCGCTGATCACAGACGGACGTTTCAGCGGAGCCTCCAGAGGTGCTTCCATCGGACACGTTTCTCCTGAAGCGGCAGTGGGCGGCCCCATTGCTCTGGTGGAAGAGGGCGATATCATCAGAATCAATATTCCAGAGTGCAGGCTGGAGCTGGCAGTTTCGGATGAAGAGCTGGCAGAGCGCCGGGCAAAATGGCAGCCGAGAGAGCCGAAGATTACCACGGGCTATCTGGCGCGCTACGCCTCCCTTGTTACCTCCGGGAACCGCGGCGCGGTACTGATCAATCCGATGAAATAATAGATACACAACATAAAAGAAAGGGTTTTTGATATGAAATTAAATGGATCAGAAATTGTCATTGAGTGTCTGAAGGAACAGGGCGTAGATACTGTATTCGGTTATCCGGGCGGTGCGATTCTGAATATTTATGATGAGCTTTACAAACACAGCGATGAGATCCGCCACATCCTGACCTCCCATGAGCAGGGTGCATCCCACGCGGCGGACGGCTATGCTCGTTCTACAGGAAAGGTAGGCGTATGTCTGGCGACCTCCGGGCCGGGAGCGACAAACCTTGTCACGGGTATTGCGACGGCTTACATGGATTCTGTTCCGATCGTAGCGATTACGGCTAACGTAGGCGTAAGCATTCTGGGAAAAGACAGCTTCCAGGAGATTGATATTACCGGCGTTACCATGCCGATCACAAAGCACAATTTTATCGTAAAGGATGTTACCAAGCTGGCAGATACGATCCGCTGGGCCTTCCAGATCGCGCAGGAGGGACGTCCCGGCCCGGTGCTCATTGATATTCCGAAGGACGTCACAGCGGCGGTGACGGATTATGAGCCAGTGAAGCCGGAGCCGGTGGAGCGCAGCACAGAGTATATCAAAGAGGCGGATCTTGAGGCAGCGATCAAGCTGATCAACAAGTGCAAAAAGCCCTTTGTCCTGGTCGGCGGCGGAGCGGTAATCTCCGGTGCAGAAAAGGAGCTGAAGGAGTTTGTCGATAAGGTACATGCTCCGGTGGCGGATTCTTTGATGGGTAAGGGAGCCTATGACGGAGGCAGCGAGCTTTATACCGGTATGCTGGGTATGCACGGAACGAAGGCCGCGAACCTCGGCGTGACGCAGTGCGACCTGCTGATCACTATTGGCGCAAGATTCAGCGACCGTGTTGTGGGCAGCGCGAAGTCCTTCGCAAAGCATGCCAAGATCCTTCACATTGATGTGGATCCGGCTGAGATCAATAAAAATATTCTGGTGGACGCTTCCATCATCGGAGACGTGAAGGAGGTTCTGAAGCGTCTGAATGCCCGCATTGAGGATCACCGCCATGACGAGTGGGACGATGCGGTGAAGGCACTGAAGGAAAAGTATCCGCTGAAATACAATACGGAAGGACTGACAGGACCGTTTGTCGTGGAGGAGATTTACCGCCAGACAAAGGGCGATGCGATCATCGTGACAGAGGTAGGCCAGCATCAGATGTGGGCGGCCCAGTATTATAAATATTCAAAGCCGAGAACACTTCTGACCTCCGGCGGTCTGGGCACCATGGGCTACGGCCTCGGCGCTGCCATCGGTGCAAAGGTGGCAAACCCGAACAAGACAGTTATCAATATAGCAGGAGACGGATGCTTCCGTATGAATATGAACGAGATCGCCACGGCGGCCCGCTACAATATTCCGGTGGTTCAGGTAGTCATCAACAACCATGTTCTGGGAATGGTTCGTCAGTGGCAGACCCTGTTTTACGGAAAGCGCTACGCGGCAACGGTTTTGAACGACGCGGTGGATTTTGTGAAGCTGGCAGAGGCGATGGGCGCAACGGGTATGCGCGTGACCACGAAGGAGGAGCTGGCTCCTGCACTGGAAAAGGCGCTGTCCCTTGGAAAGCCGGTGGTGCTGGATTGCGTGATCGACTGTGACGACAAGGTATTCCCGATGGTGGCAGCAGGTAAGCCAATCGATACGGTATTTGATCAGGATGACCTTGACTAAATATTAACAAAGTTGTATAATATGGAAAATTTCGTTGCGGTAGTGAAGTAAAGTGCTTTTGCCGGATCAGGAAGCGGCACTTTGGAGCAGTAATGAAATAAAGTGTTTTGAAAGGGGCTGTTACAGGAAAATGTTCATCTGGAAGACCATGTGGACTTATATTTGTGACAGCTCTTTCTGTGAGGATATGAGGAGGATGAAAAAATGAGCAGAGTTTACAACTTTTCGGCAGGTCCGGCGGTGCTGCCGGAGGCCGTTCTGAAGGAAGCACAGGCTGAGATGCTGGATTACAAGGGCTGCGGCATGTCCGTGATGGAGATGAGCCACCGCTCAAAGGTATTTGACGATCTGATTCATGAGACCGAGGCTGACCTGCGGGATATTATGCAGATCCCGGATAATTATAAGGTACTGTTTCTTCAGGGAGGCGCAAGCCTTCAGTTTTCTATGATTCCGATGAATTTAATGAAAAACCGCGTGGCTGACTACATTATCACGGGACAGTGGGCGAAAAAGGCATGGCAGGAGGCAAAGAAATACGGTCAGGCAAATGCCATCGCTTCCAGCGAGGATAAGACCTTTTCCTATATTCCAGACTGCAGCGATCTGCCGGTCAGTGAGAATGCGGATTATGTATATATTTGCGAGAACAACACGATTTACGGAACGAAATACAAAAAGCTGCCGAACACAAAGGGCAAGCTTCTGGTTTCTGACGTATCCTCCTGCTTCCTCTCCGAGCCGGTCAATGTATCGGATTATGGAATTATCTACGGCGGCGTTCAGAAGAACATCGGCCCGGCAGGTATGGTGATTTCCATTGTCCGGGAGGATCTGATCACGGACGACGTGATGGATTTTACACCGACTATGATGAAATTTAAGACCCATGCAGATGCAGGCTCTATGTACAACACACCGAACTGCTACTGCATCTATATGTGCGGCAAGGTATTCAAGTGGATTCGGGAGACCGGCGGTCTTCAGGCCATGAAGGAGCGCAATGAGGCAAAGGCGAAGGTACTGTATGATTTCCTGGACAGCAGCAATATGTTCAGCGGAACCGTCGTAAAGGAAGACCGTTCTCTGATGAACGTACCGTTTGTGACAGGAAACAAGGAGCTGGATGCCAAATTTGTAAAGGAAGCGGAGGCAGAGGGCTTCGTGAACCTTAAGGGACACCGCAGCGTGGGCGGTATGCGTGCAAGCATCTACAATGCAATGCCGGCAGAGGGCGTAAATGCCCTGGTATCCTTCATGAAGAATTTTGAAGAGGTGAATGGATAATGTATCGTTATACTTGCTTGAATCCGATCGCAAAGGTGGGATTGAACCGTTTTACGGAGGATTATACAGAGGTTCAGGATATTAAGGATGCGGACGCTGTACTGGTACGCAGCGCAAAAATGCATGATATGGAGCTGCCGGATACCCTGCAGGCAATCGCCCGGGCAGGGGCCGGCGTCAACAATATACCGCTGGAGAAATGCGCGGAGCAGGGAATTGTCGTATTCAATACGCCGGGCGCCAATGCCAACGGCGTAAAGGAGCTGGTATTTGCCGGAATGCTGCTGGCGGCCAGAGATATTATCGGCGGCGCAAACTGGGTGCAGAGCCAGGCGGGCAACGAGGATATTGCGGCGGCCACCGAAAAGGAAAAGAAGAAATTTGCCGGAAGCGAGCTGCAGGACAAGAAGCTGGGAATCATCGGCCTTGGCGCCATAGGCGTGCAGGTGGCAAACGCAGCGACCCACCTCGGCATGGAGGTATACGGCTATGACCCGTATATTTCTGTGGATGCGGCTTGGAATCTTTCGAGAAGCATCCGCCACATCAGCGACGTAAATGAGATTTATGAGAAGTGTGATTATATTACGATTCACGTACCGCTTCTTGATTCCACCCGGAAAATGATAGGCCGCGAGGCGATTGAAAAAATGAAAAGCAATGTGGTGATCCTGAATTTTGCCAGGGACCTTCTGGTGGATGAGGAGGCCGTCATCGAGGCGATCGAGGAGGGAAAGGTACACCGGTATGTATCTGATTTCCCGAATACCACTACGACCGGCAAAAAGGGCGTTATCGTCACGCCGCACCTTGGCGCGTCTACGGCGGAGTCCGAGGATAACTGTGCGGTAATGGCGGTTAAGGAGCTCAAGAATTTCCTGGAAAACGGAAATATCAGGAATTCCGTGAATTATCCGAACTGCGATCTCGGCATCTGCAATGCGGAATCCAGAATTGCTATTTACCATAAGAATATCAAGAAGATGATCAGCCGCTTTGCGGATATTCTGGCGGACACGAATATTAAAAATATGAGCAACACCAGTAAAGGAGATTACGCGTATACGCTGGTGGATCTGGATACGCCGATCTCTGAAGACGTGGTATCGCAGCTTCGTTCTGTGGACGGAGTCGTAAAGGTGCGCGTGATCAAATAAGGTGTGATCAAGTGACATGCGATCAGGTAACGTGTGTTTCAGATAAAAATTTGACAGTAAAGAGGAACTTATATGGCAGACATAAAACCATTTCAGTGCATTCACCCAGCGGAGGGATACGCTGCCCGGGTGGCGGCTCTACCATATGATGTCTATAACAGAAGAGAAGCATATGAGGAAGCAGCGAAGGACCGGTTGTCCTTTTTGAATATTGACCGCCCGGAGACACAGTTTGAGGAGAATGCGGACATGTATGCGCCGGAGGTCTACCAGAAGGCCCGGGAGCTGTTGCAGGAACGCATTCGGGACGGCGTATTCGTTCAGGATGAACAAAGGACTTATTATCTTTACGAGCTGACGATGGACGGGCGCAGTCAGACCGGGCTGGTGGCCTGCGCGTCCATTGATGATTACGTAAATAACATCATTAAAAAGCATGAAAATACAAGGGCAGAAAAGGAAGCAGATCGGATTCGGCATGTGGATGTGTGCAGCGCCCAGACCGGGCCGATTTTTCTGGCATACCGCAGGGATGAGCAGATTCAGGCGGTTACTGCGAGGATAAAGCAGGAGAGGCCGGTGTTTGCATTTACATCAAAGGACGGTATCACGCACCGCGGTTGGTGTATTTCAGATGCGGCTGACATTGATGCAATACAGCAGGCCTTTGACGGGATTTCCAGGATCTATATTGCGGACGGCCATCACAGGGCTGCCTCCGCTGTCCGGGTGGGCCTGAAGCGCCGGGAGCAGCACCCGGATTATAATGGCAATGAGGAATTTAATTATTTTCTGTCGATCCTTTTCCCGGATGACGAGCTGATGATTATGGATTACAACCGTGTCGTGAAGGACTTAAACGGGCTGACGAAGGAAGAATTTCTTGCAAAGGCCGAGGAAAGGTTTTCTATAGATAAATGCGGTGATGCCCGAAAGCCGGAGAAAAAGGGATGTATGACAATGTATCTCGGCGACGAATGGTATCACCTGACTGTCCGGGAGGAGTACCGCAGCGCAGATCCCGTGGAGGGACTGGATGTGTCCATTCTTCAGAAGGAGCTGCTGGGTCCGGTACTCGGCATCAGCGATCCTAAAAAGGATGCGAGAATTGACTTTATCGGCGGTATCCGGGGTCTTTCCGAGCTGGAGAGAAGAGTACATACAGACTGTGCGGTGGCCTTTGCCATGTATCCGACCTCCATTGCAGAGCTGTTTGCCGTGGCAGATGCGGGGCGTTTGATGCCTCCAAAGTCTACGTGGTTCGAACCAAAGCTGCGGAGCGGGCTGTTTATTCACGGGATAGAAGAATAAAAAGCGGTTGAGATTTTCCCTTTAAATCGGGGTCCAGTATTGATTAAGGGTCCAGATTTAAAGGGATTTTTTACGTTTTCCCTTAGATTCGGTGTCGAGATAAGTGGGGAAAATACCTTTTCCTTCTGATTTGGGGTTCAGATTTTGAAGAGAAATTACTTTTTCCCATTGATTCAGGGTTCAGATGAGAGAGTTTTTCCCTAAAACGGCATTGCCAGATTTTAAATCGGGGTCGAGATTCCATCATTTTTTCCCTTGAATTGGGGTTGAGATGGGAAAGTTTGTGTGATTTTCTTCTGAATCAGGGTCGGGAAGTTAAGTTTTTCCATAGATTTGGGGTTTAGAATAGCCGCTAATAAGCCGAATGATGTGTTTTTCCATTGATTCAGTGGCAAGTCAGATGGAATTTTCTCCTTTTTCCCTTTGATTTGGGTACAAGTCTGGCACAGTTTTCCCTGTTTGGGAACTTGGGAGTTTTAATTTGGTGACAAGTTTCAGGTGTTTTTTCCCTTAAATCGGTGACAAGTTGAGATGCAAAGTTGTATTTTCCATTAATTTGGTGACAAGCTGCGAGGAAAAATAATATATTTTCCTTTGGATTTAGGGACAACTTCTATCCAGAAATATTGTTTTGTAAATATGGAGATACAAAGTAAAAAAGAGGACCGCTGTAGTGATACAGCAGCCCTAAGTTTTTGAAGAGGGAGGTTATATACAGCCGGATTCGTGTAATGCTTTGGTGAAAGTCTCATGGCCGTATTCTCCCTCTGTCAGCGTTATGGCTTCTTCCACCGTCCATTTTGCGTTCCAGCTCATGCGTTTTCGGTTCAAGAACCGGTCGGTTGACCGGATTTCCATTCCTGTAATCATACTGTAGTCCATTGGAGTGACGTAGCCCTGGGATTGTACTCTGGCAATGTGTTCATCCACGGGCAGGTCTTTTAGGAGCTTGAAATCCAGATTGCGGATGGCGCCTGTAAGGGAGGTGCCGTATGCTGCAATACCGTCTTTTTCGGCAGCCCACAAGGTCTGTGACTGTGCCGGGAAATCCTGGCACTTGAATACAGTATAGCCGTTTTTGGTTTTTTCCCACAGGATACGCATACATATATCGTCAATACATTTGACTGTATGGTATACGTTGCCCTGCCGTATTTGTGTGAGTGCAGGACAACTGTTGAAGGCATTATATTTGATGCGTGTGCCTCTTTCCTGGAATATAACAGTCCTAAGATTTGTACATCCCGAAAAAGCAACGTTGCCGGTGCTGGTAAGTCCTTTGGGAAATGTGATTTCTTCCAGACTTTCACAGCCCCGAAATGCCGCATTTCCAATGAATTTAAGACTTTCTGAAAGGCGGATGGATTTGAGGTTTCTGCAGCCCCAGAAGGCCAGATTGCCAATATGGGTTACGCTTTTTGGAATGATGAGCCGTTTTAATCCCAGACAGTCCCGGAAAGCTGCATCATGGATACAGACGGTACCGCTGGGAATGATGCAGGTTCCGTCTGTAATATCTCCTTCCTCGATTTTCAAAAGTATATTTCTACGGATTATCATGTAGTGTTCCTCCAGCATTTGATTTATTCTGCAACGCTTGCGTCTTTTGCAGATTTAAACAGATTGTGACTTTTCTTAAAGCTGTAATAGCTATACGGCCCAATGATGACATGGTCTAACACAGGGATATTAAGCAGAGTTCCGCATTTTATCATTTCCCTGGTAAAGGTCACATCCGATTTGCTGGGGCTCACGTTTCCGGATGGGTGTGTATGATACAGGATGATAGATGCCGCATTTGATAAAATGGCCGATTTAAAAACTTCCCTTCCGGTAGTGCTTGCCCCGGTCAGCGTTCCGATGGCGACAATAGAAGTATTAATGGGGCTGTTCTTGACGTCAAGGTTGATAACAGCAATATGCTCCCGGTCAAGGGATTTCATCTGCTTTTGCATGAATTCAAGTAAATCTTCAAGAGATTCCAGAGGTTTGTCTGATTTTAATCTCTTTACTGTCTGGAGGCGAAGCCGCGGCTCTACCTGGCTTATTACATATGTCCCTTCTTTCCGGCGGCTTTCCTCCGGCATATCCTTTCGTATCAGTTCCACTCTTTTATTCCGGTCAATGACCCGTTTGGCATTGTATTGCGTTTTGTGGGCGGCAATAAAATCAGCATAGGTTTCAATGTTTTCCTCAGCTGGCAACGCAATGCCGAGGCTTTCTGCAATATCGTAGGCATAGTGTCTTTGTTTGGCAGTAGGTGCGATGATATTAGGCATATGGTTTCCTCCTTTTGATTTTCGATGTGGTTATGTGTTGTGCTTACTCATTCAATTCCAAATGGGTATAGCCTGCCGCGGCAGACCATACCCGATTGGCATATGCACTGAGTACGTTGGCTGTCACCTCAAAGGCGCATGCTCCTATGAGGATAAGCCCCGTTGCTCCGGGTGCCGTAAAATAGAGAAGACTATGAGATTTTGGGTTTAGAAAATAATGGCGATACAGCATTTTCTTAGTTTTCCGTCACAGCCTGTCGCAGCCTTTTTCTGTAAGTGTGATTAGAAGGCTACAATATGGCCCTCGTGTGCCGTGAAACGGCACATTATCATCCGGCGATGACCTCGAGAGATGGCAATAGGAGCATATGGCTTGTGCGGGACAAGACGGAACAGGAGATGTAGGAATGAAAAGAAAAGACGGTTGCGGTATAAGACGGAGGCGAAAAAGGGCATCCCGATGGGGATACCCTTGCGGGTATTTACCAGTGTATTTTACTGGGATTTCCGATTTTTCAGCAGCAATCGTTCCCGCTGTATATCATACAGGAAAAGGTGACCTTCCATGGTGTGTATGGGGATGAGCTTGCCTTCCGGGGGAAGCACATATTCGAGAGACAGATCTTTGCAGATATGGCTTAATGCGGTTTGATAACTGCAATGTGGTATAGCGACGTATTCCCGTGTGATAAAATCAATGATCTTTTCTTTACATAAGGATTCAGACATGATGATTCATGGCCTCCTGATACATAAGGGTTTCCTGAATATCTTCGTGTCCGGGCCAGATAGGGTCCGTCACATGGATACAGCGGCTTTCTCCAGGAGAGTAATACGGGCGGTGGGATAAGAACATATCGCGCCAGGATAACAGGCACAATCCGGCAGCATCATAGTCGCAGCGTTCTTCAAACATGTTTGTGGGAAGAGGGCGGCCTTGCTTGTCTGTCATGACAAACTTCTCGCAGAGCGTATAATGCCTGCAGCCGTAGCAGGAAACCATTTGTTCTGCCATTGTTGCATCCTCCTTTCGTGGATTCGAGAGTTTGAATAGCTTTTCTTGCTCTGCCGTGTCGTCTGTAATTGAAAGTTATTTCTTGCTATGTCGTTCGTAAAAGGTCAGCGACCAGTAGTAGCCCTGCTCCGGATACAGGCCGTACTTTTCGGCAATTTCCCAGATGCGTTCCTCTGACTGCGAATTAGGGAGATAGCCGTTGTAATCCTCATAGAGTGGGCCTTCAAAGGTCATAGTGAGTGTTTCAGGGTTGTTGAATTCAATGACTTGCGTGACATCCTCTTCACCCATGTCGTAAATGGTGATGCCGCCTAACTGGATGGGAACTCCTGCAGCTTCGTATGCCTGGAATTTGTGGCCATTGGTATAGAAGATCACATCCTCCAGCATGTCCTGCTTATGCAGATATTTGACAATATCTAATAAAAGAGCAGCGTTCCGTACTTCTTTGTTCTTGAATTTTTTTTGCATGAAAATCCTCCTTAAGTTGAGATGTATGAGGTACATGGTGTTCTTTTTACAGGGCCGGGAGCTATCGTGTTGGACAATAGCTCCCAGCGGAACGGGAAGCATGTCTTTTTTCCTTCCCGTTACATCGTGATATATCGGATAGTTGAACAAGTTGTTTATTCTGTTTCTTTGTTGATGGATTTTGCGCCTTACTGATTTTGCCGCCAGCGGATCGCAGTGATGTTTTCTGGTAATTTGTCCATAACTCTGGCCGGCAGAAGGGATATAGACGTTAATTCTAAAGCATTAGAGGCTGGCGGCTGCAAGATTCGTAGGGGAACGAATGCGTATTTGGGCAGTGATACGAAAGCTCATCATAAGGGGACGTTATGTAATAAAGCCTGATTACGTTCATCTGGCGACAACGCAGGCGCAAGCTGTCCATTTTTCATCTCAAAGACATCGTCGCAGAGGAAAGAGGTTTTTGAGATGGTAGTATGATTGATTTCAGTTACCACGGAAAGCAATTCTTCCGGGGAACTGCAGGACTTTGGTACACACATGCACTCATGGACGGAACTGGGAAGAATATAGAAATCCTCTTTGAATATTTGGCGGATTTCTTCATACACGCCGGGATAGGTGATACTGATGGCGCCATTGCACCGCTGCGTGTTTGTCACAACATATACGGGAAGTTCCGGGAATGTCTGAATATCTATAGACGCAGCCATTTCTTTTATGCTAGTGTCCATAATGCCTTGTTCATTCCTTCTGTAATCTGTCGTATCTTTAAGCATATTAATTATGGTATCATAAAATACCGGGCGCAGTTTGGGCAGGTTTTCTCGGGCCGTTTCTTCTAAATCTTGCACGGTAATTTTCCAGGTATCCATCAGCGTGAAATCGACCGGCATGACAAATGCTTTGCCTGTAAAGGAGAAAAGGTCAATGTCATAAACGATACCTATATCTGTACCGATCATTTCAGTTACAGGGCGGGTGGTGAAGTAGCGGTCCCCTGGCTGGCCGCTGATATTGATAAAACGGCCTACGATATGAGGCTTCGAATAGTTCCAGTCAGTTAGGCTTTTGCAGTCTATTTCAGGTACTTCATGATTGCATATTTCGTATGCCTGAACCAGTTCACAGAGAATGTCGTCCATACTGGTTCCTTCACGGTAATGGTAGTAATGGTCATCCAAATAGAAGACGGGGGCAACGGAAGAACCTGGAGCTTGGATAGAGAGCCCTGTTAAAAGGATGCCGCCAGGTTTGGGAACCTGATGAAGATGGATGTTTAAATTGGGGTAACTGGCAGATAAATGCTGCAAAAGTTTTTGTTTCACAGTGTCTGCAAATGTCTGGATAGAAATTTCATTCATAATAATCGTTCTCCTTTCGTGATATATGAGATTGAAACGCTACAACATTTCTCCCGATGCCGCAGGCATATCGGCGGGAACTGGCAATGTTATGGGACATTGGCTTTTATGGCCAGAGAAGACGGCGGGAGCGTTGAAAAAGAAGAAGACAACTGGGGAGAACACAGTGGCGGCGAAAGCCGGTACAGAAAAAAAGAGCACTCCTGTTTTGAAATGCCCTTTTGTAGAAAAAATTTTTAGTTATTTTTTGCTGTCATCGTGCGTCTATGGCTTGGAAAAGTGCGATATAGCAGGCAAAGTCACCGATACGTTTCCGGTCGTCCGAGAGCCGTGCCAGCCATTTTGCCCCGATCTCGCCTTCCAGCCGTGCGATGGTGCCAATTGAAGAAATGAAAGCATTATGGGCCATAGTACGGCCTTCATCGGAATTGAGTTTCTGTTCCCGACTTAAGGCGTTCCAGCCGGCACGGATGTTGGCGTAATACACTGCATTCGATACCATGCGGTTGTACAGAAAAACATAGTCTTCGTCGCTGAAATCCAGATTGGAATTTAGAATATCATATATTTCTTTTGCTTCTTCGTAGGTCAGGATATTTGCCATGAAATGTTCATCCTTTCTATCATTCATATTTTGAGATAATTCTATTGTACGGGATTTCGGCTTTTGCATCAATGCTTTTTATAGATACAGGAAAAATTGCAAAGAAATCCGCAGTCATCGCAGAGCCTGTGGGCTATGTGGAAAATCTTGGATTATCCACATTGTCCACGGGCTTTTTTAGATAGTACAGCATGGGGAAAGGCTGTGTAAAGCCGTATAAGAATACAGGGAAAATGGAACACACGTTTGCTATGCAATTTGTGCGGATTTGTGCTGTTTTGTGCAAATTTGTTAGAATTTTTGCAATTGATTTTAAAAAAATATGAAAAAAATATGAATTAGAGCTTGAAATAACAGATGATTTGTTGTAGAATTACGCCAGAAACGTGTTTTGTAGAATGAAAAATCGATAGCAGCGTTCGCGAATTTATCAATTTATCCGATCACAGGAAGAAATGTAACCTGTGTGAACTTTCCGGAAGACGGCAAGAGCCGGAAGGGAGGATACAGCTGCCGAAGTCAGCTGCCAATCCGGGCAGGGCGAAAGTAGAAGCGGCGAGCAGATGCACTGATCGTAGCAATTAAGGCTACAGGTGTATCTGTCCGCCGCTTTTTTGTTGTAATTCGCATCGCAGGGCAGAACACGCTGACACATTCATGATGAAAAACAAATGAAAGGAGACACATTCATGAAACGTAATCTTTTAACGAAAATGCTTTCTGCAACTATGGCTGCAGCAGTAGCATTAACGCCGATGGTATCCATGTCTGTTTACGCGGCGACCTCCGATGTAACGACAAATAACACCGCTACGGCGAATGACCTGGCTAATGCGGACATTATCGACATGTCGAAGACGGGTTCCCTTAGCATTTATAAGTATGATATGGCAGCCGCAAAAGCTGCACAGGCGTACAATGAGGGTGACCGAATTGCGACCGGACAGCAGGATGCTGAGGTAGAACGCATTATGTCCGACTACGCCATTGAGGGCGTCCAGTTCACTTATCTGCGTGCCGGAAACATTGAAACTTACAGCTATACCGGCGGTGTAGATTCCCAGATCAATGTGGTTTATGAGATTCCGACCGCACTGGCCGACATTCTTGGCCTGACAGCGGCAGATGCGTATGACATGAAGGCCGCAGGCGTTGCAGAACCGTGCGCCAAAACAGGTGTGTATCATTATGACAGCACACAGCTTACGGACGCGTTAGATGCACTCCTTAAGAAAGACGATGTTGCGGCGAAGAACGCGCTGGAAACCTATCTGTACAGCTACGGTACTATGGATTCCACAACAGATCAGCACACCAACGTAGGCGCTGTAAATATGCCGAAGACGGATGCAAAAGGTTATACCCATGTAGATGGCTTGGAGCTTGGCCTTTACCTGATTGTGGAGACAGAAGTCCCGGAACAGGTTGTAGAGACGGTAAATCCGTGGTTCGCAAGCCTGCCATTTACGAACATCTCTTCTGATGAGGTTGACAATGGTGGTGACTACTGGCTATATGACATGACCTGCTATCCGAAGAACCAGACCGGCAACCCGACGCTGGATAAGAGCGTACGTAATGCTTACAGCAATACAGGCGCTACGGATGACAAGAACGGTACCGTAAACAGCGGCGACAAATACGATTCTAAAATGGATTCCAGCTCCCTGGTTGTCTACAATAAAGACACAAATGCTGAGAATACGGCTGATACCAATGATGCGGCATATGTGGCAAACCGAGGCGGTTATACAACGGATGGTGTGACCGCGGGTGCGGGCGGCGCAGGCTACAGCACAGATTTCGAGTATCGTGATACCACAACGGCGTCCGCTGGTGATATTCTGGACTATATTCTGGTATCGAGACTGCCGCATATCAGCTCCAAATCCACGTTCCTTTCTGAGTACACCTTTACGGATATTCTTTCCGCGGGTCTTACTTATAACAAGGACGTGAAGATTGCGTTTTATGATAACGCGACGGACGCAAACGTAAACAATACGAAGAATGCGGTCCTTCTCTGGAATCTTGGCACTGGTTCCTATGAGCAGAAATATGCTACCGCGAATATCACCAACTGGGATACTGGTGCAACCGACGGTTCCACACAGCTGACGGTATCACTGACAGAGGCTGGCCTTTCCGTTATTAACGGCACAGGCACCAATAATCCGGAGTCTGCGACAGACTTGAACGGGCTGTCTGATTACTATATGGTAGTATATTACACTGCGACTGTAAACAGCAATGAAACCCTGGTGCTTGGCGACAACGGCAACGAAAATGACGTGGTACTGACCTGGAGCCGTACTTCCGATGGTTTTTATAATACGATGGAAGACCGTAACTATGTATACGCTTACAGCCTGGACCTGACAAAGGAATTTTCGGATGATAAGGGTGATTTCTCCCAGGTAGAGTTCAAGCTTTACAATACGACGGATGCTTATTATGTAGAGGCTAAGTTTGATGAGGCTGCCGGCGTTTACTATGTGACAGGTAAGAACGTGGATGAGGATGCCGCAACGACATTCGTTCCGACCGATGACGGTTCTATCGTTGTATATGGCCTGGAAGCTGATACCTATCAGATTACGGAAATTGCGACAGACAATGGGTATACGCTTCTGAAAGACCAGATTGTTGTAACGATTACACCGACAGATCGTGAAGTGATTGCTTCCGTAGCTGGTGTAACCGGTATGGATGCAGACGCGGTTGACGCGATCGTACAGTATTATCATGGCGGTATCTATGATGAAAACGGCAATCTTGTAAATGCGACCAAAGATGCGCTGACAGGAGCAGACGCGAACCGTCCGGCACTTCAGACTGCAAACGGACGTACTATCGGTAAGACGGATATGTATGTGGGCGCGATCATTCCTGCGGCAGCAACAGTAGACAAGGTGGATGCAGAGATGGCATCCCATGTTTACAAAGAAGGAAACAGTAATACACAGCTCACTTCCGCAGATGCAACCGTATTGCTGAATGTTGTGAACAATGCGAACTTTGTACTGCCGAATACCGGCGGATACGGCACTTTGGTGTTCACACTGGCAGCATGTGCAGTAGCCTTTGCAGGTATTATCATCTTAACCAAAAAACCGAAAGAGAAAAATGCATAATTCATGAGTGAAAAAAGGAACATCATCAAATTCCTGGTGGTGTTCCTGCTCCTTGGCATTTCCGTATGCCTGATGCTGTACCCGTTTATTGCAAATTATTTGTTTGAGAATCAGACGGATTCCTTTGTAAATTCACTTGAGAAGGCTGCCGGGGATGCAGACAGGGAAAAGGCAGAAGCTGAGATACAAGCTGCAAAGCAATATAATGAGATGCTTGCCAGCAGCCATGTACAACTGACAGACCCCTTTGCTGAAGAGGAGTTAGAGGACAGCACCGGCGAGTATGATTCTCTGCTTTGCATGACGGATGACGGTGTGATGGGATTTGTTGAGATACCGTGTATATCGGTATCGCTGCCTGTTTATCATGGTACATCTTCTGCGGTTCTTGAAAAGGGAGCAGGACACCTGCAGGGAACGTCCCTGCCGGTCGGAGGAGAAAGCACACATACAGTAATAACCGGACATACGGGTCTGAGCAAAGCGAAGCTGTTTACGGACCTGACGCAGTTAGAGGAAGGGGACATCTTTTTCTTATCTGTTGTGGGTGAGAAGCTTGCTTATGAAGTGGACCAGGTCAAGGTGGTAGAGCCAAATGATACCAGTGACCTGGCGATTGTGTCCGGCATGGATTATTGCACACTTCTGACCTGTACGCCTTATGGGGTGAACAGCCACCGCCTTTTAGTGAGGGGCAATCGGACAGATTACCAGGAAGCGGCAGAGAATCCGGAGACTTTTGCGGTGAAAAAAACAGAATCCAAATGGATGGCAGAATACGCAAGGGCAATATTTATAAGCCTTGGCTGTTTTATCGGGCTTATGGTTTTGCTGGTTATCAAAAGACGTTTTTGGCAGTCGGGGAACCGGGAAATTGTGGATGATTTTTGCTGAACCGCATGCGGGACAATGATACTGTATTGCATGCAGTTGATCATAGGCTCCGGATGTGGTTATCATCCGGGGCTTTTTAAATAAATGCAAAACCTGTCTTTTTCAGGCGGGCTTTGACAGAAAGGAGTTTTTTGTTCATGAAGCATAGAGTAAAGAGTGCGGCATCGATTGTATTGGCAGCGGCCATGCTGGCAACATCAGTGTTTTCCGGAGGCGGTGCGGCATTTGCTGAGTCGGAGGATTTGGTACAAATGGAAACAGCCGTAGAGGAGAACGGCGTTGCAACAGGCAGCGCTTTGGCACCGGAGATTGCAGTCACGGATGACGGCATTTCCGTATCGGATGTTCCGGATTCTATTGATATAGAGACAGTAGAAGCGCAGACGGGGGCAGCGGTATCCATCCAGGAGGAAGAAATCTCTGTGGATAACAGCCGCCTGCTTTCGGTGTCTGCGTTTAATAAGTCGGATGCTGACCGTAAATTCCGCCTGTATTTCTGGGACGGGGAATTGCCGGAAGAAAAAGAAAACTGGAACTTCTCTAATCCGAATATGGATGTATTTCTGGTATCGGAATCCGAGAAGCTGACAGGAGAACTAACGGTTCATGGCATAGTTCAGGATGTGGAATTGCATTTTGTGGAGGATAGAACCGGGGATGACGTAAAGGCGCGCTATGTGCTGGCTGATCTGCCGGCAGATTCCAGCCTGTCTTTTGCTGTCCGGGTAGATGCAGATACGGCCTGTGATGTGTCTGCAATTACCTCTGTAGATGATGTTTTATTCGAAGGGGTAGCTCTGTCATGGGCTGCGCAGGACATTGTCATTGAAGCTGAAACAGAATCCGAAATGATTCTCATAGAGCCGGAGACCAACGATATTGTCATGGAAGAGAGCATTGTGATTGAGGGCGGAGAAACAGAGACAGAAACTGACCCGGCAGATGAAAGCGGTATTTCTGTTGAGGGTGAGACGGATGTTATAGAATCCGAAGATTCTGTTGAGATGGAATCAGATGCCGTAACATCCGAAACGGAAACCTCTGTGGAAGAAAAAGCCGGGACAGAGGCAGCGGTCCATGGCGATCAGAATATAGAGGTTGAGGACGTTGGCAATGGCGATCAGGAGGCTGAAACTGAGAGTGATGCTAGTGAAGTTTGGGATGCGGCGGCAGAAGACACGGTTGATGAACCTGAGCAGGACGATACTGAGATAACATCTGAGACAGATGGAACAGAAGAGAAAGAACCTGCGATTGATGATACAGAAACGGAGATAAACGAGGCTGTATCTGACGGCGAGTCCGAGTTTGAGGAGGAGACGGAAGCTGTAGCAGAAGCCGAGACCGAAGCAGAAACCGGAATAGAAACAGAAGCCGAAACGGAAGAAGCCGAGGCTGGGCTGTATGAACTCACTGCATCAGATGGTTATATCGACGTGTCAGTACATATGGCAGACGGCAGTGCGTTCCCGGAAGGAACGACGCTGACATTATACGATAAGTCCGGACTTGCGGAGATGCTCGATCTTACGGAAGATGAGGTAATGGAATGGTTTAGCGATATGTGGGCAAATACCGGAACAGTGGTTCCGTACTATGCGTTTATTGCAGATCAGGATGGGGATTACGAAAGCTTTGAGTCTGTGTCGCTGTCTTATGACATCACAGTGAATGACGAGGAACTAGCGGCGGCTGCGGCAGAAGGAACAAAAAAAGTAAAAATCGGTATGAATGATCTGGTAACGTTTAGGACAGCGGCGGTTTATGGACTCGGGACGGATGGGAAACAGCTGCTGAGCGCATATGAGTATACCGGAGCTGGGCTGTTCTCGATTTGGCATGGGGATGCAGGAGATGACGAGAGCAACACAGGAGATGACGAGGGTAATGTAGACGGAGATTATCCGTTCGTGCAGGCAGAGCTGGATTATAGTGCTCCAGATACTGGTGTGGCGTTATTTTCTACGACGCCATCATCAGGAACGCTGGCAGATGGCGATCCGGCAAAGGCTCCTTCCAGCTTGACACAAACATCAGGAGCCGCACAGTCGCACTGGAGGAAGATTACTTTCAAAGGCGCGGATGGAAACACATATGAAAGGGATGCATTTTGCCTTGAAGGAATAAAAGGAAACCCTGGTGAGGGCACATACAAGATCGGTTCATTTTCGCAGTTTAGCGGATCAAGCGCAAAGCAGACCCTGCTCCGGAAGGCGTTGTATTACCTTTATTCCACTGAAACATACACAGGATGGAATCGCGATGTGAAGCTATCGTCAGGCGAAACAGTAAACTTAAGGCAATATATGATAGATGCGGGGTGTGAAACCAAAGCAAACAGATATGTAATGACACACTACGTACTTGGATATATTTATACCGACAATGATGCGACTATATGGAACAGACACCCAAATGGAAACACGTCGCTGAACAGGAAAGGCGTCCAGTTGGTAGAAAATATTGTCAACTACCTTAAATTAATGCCTGATCCCAAGACCTTCGGTATCAGCAGGACTTCTTCAACAGCTACGTATGATGCTTCCAGGGGAGTAAACGTATCTGATTCCTTTACTTTTACGTCTTTCTCTGGCAATAGAACAAGAATTGCACTTGGAACAGGCGTAACGCTCGTGAATGAGACACAGGGTACATCATACACCGGTACGGGCACCATTTATGGCGGAGACACGTTCCATTTTGAAGCAACAACAGCCGTGACCGGAACAATTACTTATACATTAAACAGCCTTGCGGCAGTTGACTTTTCTGCTTGGAAGCTCAATGCAGCATCAAGCAGCGATCAGGATATTGGAGTTGCGTTTTTCTCAACCGACACGGGAACAAATATCTCCGTCACATGGCCGAGGGCGCTTGGAAAGATCCAGATCCAAAAGCTCGATGCCAATACTGGTTCGACTATGCCATCTGCAGGCTACAGCATGGACGGGGCTATCTACACAATCTACAATGCATCCTGGGCACCAGTGCAGACGCTTACGATTTCAAACGGATATGCTGTTTCAGGAGACCTGCAGTCAGGAACTTATTACGTGAAAGAAACAACGCCTCCGTCATATTACAGCATAGATCAAAATACTTATACGGTTTCGGTTCCAGCAGGAGGGACAATTACAGTAACATCTACGGACACTCCGATACCTTCGAATGTGAACGTAAGAAAAGTATCAACTGCTAATGGTGAAATCCTTGGCCTGAACAGTTATAGTTTAGCAGGAGCGGAATTTGGTGTATATACTGACAGTAACTGTACGAATAAGCTGACTACATTGACTACGGATGCTCAGGGCGTGACCGGTACGTTTACATTGCCGCTTCCGAGTGCTTTCAGTTCTGCCAGTGTCACGTACTATATTCGTGAAGATAAAGCACCGGCAGGGCATAAGCAGAATTTGAATCCGGTACCATTCACTGTGAATTTCCCTGCGGATGCAGGAAAGACGATACCAGTAGAAGTATCGGATGATCCTGAGTTTTGTGAGCATGAGTTTAATGTTATCAAGCTTGATGACAAGGGACAACCTGTACCGAATGCAATATTTAAAGTTGAGTATTTCGATGCACAGTTAGCCGATCCCGCAAAACTGGTGAAGACGTGGTATTTGCAGTCAGATAAAGATGGTAAAGTATTGCTTGATAGACTGCATCTTGATCCGTCGCGTCGTAGTCAGAGTAGTGATTTCTTCACGTGGATAGATGCGAATAATGTAACCAAAATCGTCATCCCAGTCGGTGGTTATTTACGGCTTACGGAGGTTGAGGCACCGGCTGAATACATTTTGGATGATACGCCTATGGGATTTTTGACGACCAAAACGGTTGAGTTGGAGCGGAAATGTGTTAATACATTGGAGCCGTGTGAGCTGCGTTTGAAGAAATATGATACCAATGGAACTACACCGTTGCCTGGCGTTGAGTTTAAATTGTCATTTGTAAGTGAGTCTGAAGAATATACGGCGGATGCAAGGCCAACATATACCCGTCTGCTGAAAGTAGGGGAGTCTACGACGGTAAAGACGAACAGCAAAGGTGAGATCACGTTCTCGAATCTTGACCAGGGTACGTATCAGATCACGGAGGTTTCCACGGTTTCCGGGCATACGCTGCTGAAAGACCCGATCGTGGTAACACTGCCGATCAAACTTAGCCAGAGCGAGATCGCTGCGTATGGCAATGTGGACACCAGCAAAGGCAAGGTTGATCCAGTGACTGGCAAGACCTTCTTCT
>JAUNGD010000130.1 GCA_030524705.1 Lachnospiraceae bacterium
CAGGGGCTTATAGCCCGCGCCTCGAGCCACCCGTTTTACGGGTGGCGGCGACTCTTCTTTTAATACTCTTTCCACACCTCATCCACCTGATACATGGCCTTGAACGCTTCCAGATCGGCCTCATTTCGGATCAGCATGACCTCCTGAAATTTTCCCGTATGAATATCCTTCAGCCCGGCAACCTGCTCGCCGTTACAGATGCTGCACCGAAGCACCGGCCGCATATTTTCTCTGTCATACTTCACCACTGTCTGTTTCTTTTTTCTGAACATATTATTACCTCCCCGGCTGCTTTGCCAGCTTTTCCGCCATTTTCTCAGCGCTTTGAATGACAGAATCCTCAAATCCCATCATATGCAGCAGACGGATTGCATTGCGGGTCATTGCCCGCCCCTCCTTCAGCAGATAATCAAATCTGATCTCGTCCTCCGTTACCTCCTCTTCAAAGTGACAGTTCCGGTACGTATCCTCCAAAAGATAAGTCAGCTCGATGTCATGGGTTGCCGCCATGCACAGCAGCTTCTCCTGCGCCATCCGCTTCAAAATCTGGGAAGAGGCCGCAATGCGTTCCACCGTATTTGTCCCCCGCAGCACCTCATCCACACAGCAGAACACAGGCACGTCCCCCTTCATCCTGTCAAGAATCCGCTTCAGAGAACGAATTTCTACCATATAATAGCTTTCTTCTCCCACGAGATCATCACGGAGCGCCATGGAAGAAAAGACCCGGAAATAGCAGGCCTCATACTCCTTCGCCAGAGCTGTGTGTATCGTCTGGGCAAGAATAATCTGCAGCGCCGCGGTTTTCAAAAAGGTGGATTTCCCAGAAGCGTTGGAGCCGGTCAGCAAAACACATCGTTCCATGTCGATGGAATTCGGAACCGGCTGAACAATCAGAGGATGATACATCTTCTCCGCTCTGAAACGCACCTCGCCGCCCTCATGAAGCACCGGCGCCGCATGCTCCGGGAGCATCCTCCGGTACGATGCCACGGCGATCGCCGACTCGATCCTGCCGATCTCATCCACCAGGAATTCAAACTCTGTCATATGGGCGCTCACTTCTTTTACCACAGTCTTAAATTGAATCAGGTCGATATGGAACAGATTGTTCAGATAGATGAACAGGCTCTGCTCCAGCCCGCCGCCCTGTGTTTCTCCGGCCACCAGAAGCAGCATATTGCGGCGCAGCTTTTTAAAGGCCGACACAGCTTTCCGGATCTCAGCCTTTTTCATGAGAATTACATCCTGCTTCACGATCTGCTCCGCAGCCTGCAGAACCTTTTCCAGAGCCGTACAGGATACGATATAGGGCGCCACCGGGCGCTTATAATGCTCATACGTCCCGATGCTCACGCCCATCGCCGCAATCAGCAGCAAAATCCCCGGCTGCGGATAAACGAAAAGCATACCGACGGAACAGAGGACCAGCAGAATCACCCCATAGTGAATCAGATTGCTGCCGCTATCCGCCTCCGCAAGGTTAAAAATATAGTCAAAGACAGAGCTGCGTCCCGTTTTTCCAATCCTGGCAAAAAAATACTCCATCTCCTCCCGCTCTGTTTCATGAGTACCGAACCAGGAAACGAGCTGTTCAAATTCTTCCAGCTCTCCGCTCTCCGTCTGAGGCGTCCGAAGCCGGTAATACAGATAGCTTTCGCCGAGAAACGACCTGGTATGGTTCATCTGCATGAATACACGGTCCATATCGAGATCGCTCCATGTGATATCATCAATCTGAAAACCATCCGACTCCCGGTTTAAATAGTAATGGCTGATGCAGTCAAACTCCGTCGGATCATACTGTCGTTCCGGCTCCTGCCCCCACTCTCTGCGGATCCTGGCCATGAGGCGTTTTCTGTTCTTCCATCTGTTCCAAAGCAGTATTGCCGCAAATCCCGCCGCCACAGCTCCCAGCAGCAAAGCCGCCGTCAAAAGCTGTACGGCTCCGTAATTTTCGTATCCGCTCATAATGCGCGTGCTCCACTTCATTTCGTTATCGTCCTTCTGTTACCTCAGTATAACAAAATATACCTGTAAATTCAACAGAATCTCATTTACATTTCATGAGCAATCTCATTCACATTTTATGAGCAGAGCACGCGGTTTTCATCACGGCGAAGCAATTCATTTACATTACAGCCGGAGTATCTCTGCTGCATCATCGGCATACATTGTCACTCACAGTAAATACGGATCGCCTTTGCTGCAAACTGCGCCGTACCTTCTCCTCCGGCCTTATCAATATTTTCGGTCATTTCTCCCCCGGCGGCGTACATTCCGCCAAGCTCCTTCAAAATCTCCGGCGTACAGGTATAAAAATGCTCCGTAATATATTCCTGGAGCTTTTTCACCTGCATCTGAACCGCCTCAGCTCCCGGCTCCTGATCCTGAAGTCTGCCAAATTCAGCAAACAGTGCCATCATCCCCTCACCGGTCTCCTGCATTTTTTCCGCATCCCGGTCTCTGCTTTTTTCTGCAAATTCCTTGTATGCCTCCGTGTGTCCCCAGGTCTCCCTTGCCTGCCTGGAATATTCTTCTATCCTCTTTGTGTCAAACGCTGTAAAATCCAATTTCTTCACTCCTGTCATTTTTATTTCACGGGCGAGGCCGATCAGATTTTCCAGATGCTCCTTTTTCATCTGGAGCAGGGCGATCTGCTGATCCAAAGCCCTGTCCCGGTCAAAATCGGGGCTGTCCAGAATCCTTCTGATGTCCTTAAGCGGAAACTGCAGCTCACGAAACAGAAGAATGCACTGCAGACGCTCCAGCGCCGTATCGTCATACAGCCTGTATCCTGCCCCGGTAGTTTCCGCCGGCGGCAGAAGACCAATCCGGTCATAATAATGCAGAGTGCGTATACTCACCCCCGTCAGCCTGCTCACTTCATGCACTGTTTTCATATCTATGTTTGTCGATTTGTTTGTTTTGTACATGTTCTCCATGCTCACTCCTGTTTCTCCATTTATTTCCTGCATTGTTTTCATGTTTCCCTCCGTGCAGCTTCAGGATAAGCTATGACGCAGGGTCAGAGTCAAGAGGAATTTCACATAAATTCAAAAATAATTTCATCCCCGGCCCAAGCAGTGCCGCTATCCGTCGCCTCCCGCCTGAAACGGTTCGATTCTGTGTCTTCCTAAACATAAGCATCCCGGCCTGCCTATGCATGCCGGGAAATCTCTGTGAACGTATAAAATATTTCCTTTATCTTACTGCTTTTATCCTATCTTTTTTCTATTTCTTTTCCTTTAAACGGATATAGGTTTTTCCATCATAATCCCAGGAGAGAATGACTCCTGTCTCCGCGTCTATCTCATAGTCGTATTCCTTCTGATCCCCAGTATAGAATTCGATCTCGTGTACCAGTCTTCCGTCATCCTCCTCTGTTTCTTCTTTTACAAAGGTCACTTCGTCTGCCTTTTCTCCTGCATGCTCCGCTGCCGCCTCCTTCGCCTCCTCCAGAGTCATTTCTTTTCCACTTCCCCGGGCATTTTCCCAATCGTAGGACACGCTGAGGATCGTCCCGTCCTCCGCAATGATCTCATAATCATATTCCTCGTTGTCCTGGGTAAAAAATTCCACCTCTATGATTTCCCAGCCGTCCTCCCTATCCACTTTGGTCCGGATAAGAGCGGTCTCTTCCTCCTTCAGTCCCGCATCCTCCAGGGCAACGGCTTTCGCCTCTTCCTCCGTTATCTGCGCCTGCGACGCATTTACCGTCATCCCTGACAAGACCATCGCAACCAGTAAAAATACAGCTTTCCTCTTCATTTTCTTTCCTCCTGCAGTTATAATATATTTTCATTTCTTTTCACACACATGTCCGCCTTCGGACTGTGGATGTGAGTATAGCAAAGCTTTGTGAAGCAATTGTGATTCCATTATGAAACGTCGCCGCACAGGAGCATAAATACATCTCCCACATGCGCACAAAGGTCTCATCGACTTTCATACAATACCGGAATGCAACTCCAAGCTT
>JAUNGD010000131.1 GCA_030524705.1 Lachnospiraceae bacterium
AACGACCTCAGCTCCGTCCAAAGAGCCAATGACCTCAGCTCCGGCAGAGACGTCAGAAGGCCGAGAACCGTCTACTGAGACGTCTGCGGCACAGCCGGAAACAGAGACACTTCCCTCAGAAACGGTACCGGAAACAGATACGTCTGCGGCTGCGGGTACACAGACAGAGACCATCGGGGAGACAACTTTAACAGAACTGCAGACGGATGAGACAGGAACAGAGGAGCCTGTGACAGAAGAAACTGAGACCGAGTCCGAAGAAAAGGAGTCCGAGACCTCTAAATATAAGTCGAATGAAGAACTGATCGCGCATCAGAAAATCGTTGTTCCGCCGAAGATTGAATTGGAATTTCGGTTTTCGAAAGTAGACAAGCGGTATGCCATTGTGCGCAATGATGACGGCGCGAAGGTTTATGAGAAAAAATCAGAGGATTCCCGGGCGGTGGGAGAACTGGAATATTACGGAAGCTGTTATATCCTGGACGACCAGGGAGACGGTTGGTATTATATCGAGTCCGGCAATGTCCGGGGATTTGTAAAGGCAGAGGATGTGGTCACAGATGAGGTGGCGGGGCGTATTGTCCATGTCAAGGGCATGGATGAACTTCCGACGGCACGTCTTCTTGTTGCCCGTACAGAAAACGAAGCTTTTGAATACACACATACCACCGTGCAGGATGTGGTAGTGGCGAAGGAGTATGCAGTTGCCTCAGGAGAGGTGAAGATATACGAGCAGAGAAAGGAATCCTCTGCAGTGACGGGTATCCTCTCTGACCAGGCATTGTGTTATATTCTTGCGGATTCTGACAAAGACTGGGTATTTGTAGAGTCAGGAGATGCAAGGGGATTTGTGGAAAAGAGCAGGCTTGTCACGGGAGCGGCAGCCAGTCAGAAGGTATCTGACAGAGGGGAAAAGAACATGGCCATCGCTCAAGTGCTGATTGCGCCCCAGGACAACAAGGCATGCTATTATACGCTGACTTCTGTGAAAGAGGCGTCTCAGGCGGCCAAGACGAGAGAAGCGATGGTGAATTTTGCGCTGCAGTTTGTAGGCAACCCTTACGTATGGGGAGGCACAAGCCTGACGAACGGAGCGGACTGCTCAGGATTTGTACAGAGCGTATATGCCAACTTCGGCTATTCCCTGCCCCGGGTGGCGGAGGCACAGGCCGGATACGGCATGCAGATACCGATTTCTTCGGCAGAGCCGGGAGATCTGATTTTCTATGCACGAAATGGTTACGTTTATCATGTCAGTATGTATATCGGAAACGGCCAGGTGGTTCAGGCTGCGAACAGCAGAGCGGGCATTATCACGTCGGGAATCGGCGGAAATGCCGTGTGGGCGACCCGGGTGATTACAGATTAATAAAAAATAAGCTGGCGCAGCAATGCGCCAGCTTATTTTTTTATTCTTCCGATTCAGTCGTGTCGTTCCCGGCTTCCGGCTCCGGAAGGACAAGCTGAACGGTTTCAATACGGTTCTTATCCATTTTGATGACCGTAAGAAGGATGCCGTTCTCCGTCGTCACCGATTCATTTTCAACGGGCAGATGATCCAGCTTCTCGATAATGAAGCCGCCGATGGAATCATAGTCATCGGAGGAGAGGGAAAGCTCCAGGGCGTCGTTGATATCGTCCAGCTTTACAGAACCCTCGATCTTGTACTCGCGGTCTGAAATTTTCTGAATCAGATCCTCCTCGTCCTCATCGTATTCATCCCGGATCTCGCCGACAATTTCCTCCAGAAGATCCTCCAGAGAGATCATACCTACGGCCGCTCCGTATTCGTCCAGGACGATTGCAATGCTGACAGAGGATTTCTGCATTTCGATCAGAAGCTCGGAGGTCTTTTTGTATTCGTAAGTGAAGTACGGCTCATACATCACATCGGTCACCTTGAACTCATTCGTATCATTGCAGAAAAAGAAATCCTTGATATTCAAAATACCGGTGATATTATCCCGGTCGTTCTGATAAACAGGAAGCCGGGTGTATTTCTCGTTGTGGAAAACCTCACGGATCTCTGCGTAGGAAGCGGTTTCGCTGATGGATACCACATCCGCCCGGGGCACCATGACATCTTTGGCCTGTGAATCACCGAAATCCACCACGTTGTAGATCATTTCCCGTTCTTCCTTTTCGATAACGCCGTCCTTGTGGCTGACGTCCACGATCGTGCGCAGCTCCATTTCAGTCATTGTATTCAGAGAACTGTCCGCATCGACGTGCATAAGCTTCAGCAGAAAACGGCAGATCGTATTGATGACAATAATAACAGGCGTCAACAGCTTCATCAAAAACAGAATGACGGAAGCATATGCAAGAGAAAGCTTTTCAGAATTTACAGTTGCATACGTTTTCGGTGTGATTTCACCGAAAATAAGTACTATAATAGTAAGAATCCCGGTGACAACGCCGACAGCTCCGTTCCCGAACAGTTTGAGGGCAAGCGCTGTGGCGAGAGCTGCCGAGAAGTTATTGACCAGATTGTTTCCAATCAGGATTGCACTCAGCATTTTGGAAGAATTTTCAATTGTTTTCAGAACGACATCGGCACGCTTATCCCCTTCTTCGGACAACGCCTGAAGCCGGATACGGTTCACTGTAGTAAGCGCCGTTTCGGCCGAGGAAAAGAAAGCAGAAAGCATTACAAGAATCAATAGTGTCAGAAGTTGTATGGCATCTTCTGAAGTCAAAAAATCATCTCCTTTTAAATTTCAAACATAAAACAGTTATCCTGAATCATACAATAATTTCAGATAAAAAGCAACGTAAAGTTTACGTAAAGCATCAGAATCTGAAATTCTGGACAGTCCTGTGACAGGGAAAACAGATACGGGCAAAAAAGGAGGGATGTATATGGAGGCATTGCAGGGAAAAGGAAGGGCGGCGGCAGAACTGTTGAAGGGGCTTTTGCTGGCCTGCTTTGTGACAACGGCGCTTTTGCTTCTTCTGGCTTTTGCCATGTTGAAATTTCAGCCGCTGGCAGAAAAGATGGAAATATGTATTTTAGTTACGTATGTATTTTCCTGTCTTGCGGGGGGCTGGTACTGCGGGCGCCGGGCTGAGCGGAGAAAATTTCTGCGGGGACTTTTGCTGGGAGCGGTGTATTTCGCACTTTTATTTCTCATTTCGGGGATGGGGGACCGTGCCGTACAGTCCAATCTCTTGCAGAGCGCGACCGCTTTTGTGCTGTGCGCCTGCGGAGGAATGCTGGGTGGGATGCTGGCGGGCTAGATACTGCCGGTGGCAGCGCTGCAGCGGAGGGCAAAGATAAAGCGCAAAGACACGGCGCAGAGACAAGGCGTGTATCCCGGGAACCTGGTTTTTGACCTGTTTCCGGGATGTTCTGCCTGTTTCTGATATTTTTGATTTTGCGCTTTTATTTTTTTTTATTATGTGATATAGTAAAAAAGATGAAAGAATCAAATGAACTTTATGCATAGATTCGTATCTGTCAGTTCAGACAAATATCCCAGTTGCCAGAAAGAATATTATGAGGTGAATATGAGAGAAAAGTATGAATCATTATCGCTGGCTGTTTTAAAGGAATTAGCAAAGGCCAGGGGAATGAAAGGTATTTCAGCAATGAAAAAGAGTGAAGTGATAGAGGCAATGCTGTCACTGGATGAAAAAGAAAAAGAGGCGGAGGCGCCGCAGCCGGAGACCGTGCGTCCGGCTTCCCGGGAGCCGCGGAACGCAGAAGGCCGCGGTACAGAAGGACGTAATACAGAGTACCGCAGCCGGGAGCCGCGGAACGCAGAAGGCCGCAGCACAGAGTACCGCAGCCGGGAGACCAGAGACGCGGAGGGGCGTAGTCAGGAGCCGCGGAATGCAGAAGGCCGCAGCACAGAGTACCGC
>JAUNGD010000051.1 GCA_030524705.1 Lachnospiraceae bacterium
AAACAGAAACGGAAACAGAAACAGAGACAGAGACGGAGGAAGACTGGGAAGAGAGCCTGTCCGGTGTTGTGCTGACAGGAAGCTGGCCCAGGGATCTGGTGGCCGTGGCGGAGACACAGCTTGGCTATACAGAAAGCGATTCAGATTTCGTTACGGATGAGGAAGGAAACCAGAAGGGTTATACCCGCTACGGTGCATGGTACGGAGATGCATACGCACCGTGGAATGTGTTGTTTGTGGAATTCTGTCTGCATTATGCGGCAGTCCCGGAGGAAGTGGTGCCCAGACCGGCGGATGCAGATGCCCAGAGCTGGGTGAGCCTTCTGACGGAATGGGATATGTACAGAGCGGCTCATGGAGACAGCAGTGAAACGGATGCGTTGATAGCCGACGATGAGGTGGTGAACCTTCTGGATATAAATGCCGGGGAAGCAGCGGCTCCGCAGGGCATGGATGGAGAGGAAGCAGAGGAGCTTCTGGATATGCCAGAGGAGGAAACAGCGTATTCTCTGGCTATAGACGTAGACACAGAAGATGCTCAGGAGACGGAAGAGAGCCAGGAGAAAGAGACTTTGTCAACCGGCAATCTGGCATTTTTTGATACGGACAGAGACGGACGCGCCGACCGTACAGGGATTGTGATTACGGTGGCTGATGGCGGCTTCGACACCATTCAGGGCGATATGGAGGGAGTGGTAAGCACAGAGCATACATCCATAGAGGATGCTTCCTTTGTGGGATACTGTCCGATCCCGGATAGGAGCATGGCAAGGGCGATGGCGGCTCCGGTGGAAAGGGCGGCAGTGCTTAAGGATGGATATTGGGAGGTCAGTAGTGAAGACGAATTTCTCCAAGTATTAGGAGAAAAAATAGAGGGCGAAGGAAAAATCAGGCTCATGGAGAGCTTTTCTATTACCAAAGCACCGTTGGAAGTGAAGAGCAACCAAAATGTAACTTTGGATTTGAATGGAAAAAACCTTACGAACGGGAGTACGGAAAGCCTTTTTAGCATTACTGGCGGAACACTTACAGTAGAGGACAGCAGTGTCAGTGATACGGGCGAGTCAGCCGCTGTGCCGGAGGCTGCAATAAACAGTCCTGCTGAAAGCTCAATGGCAGGAACAGTGTATGGGAACACGGCGTCATATAAGAATGAAATTTTAACCTATTTTGTTACGAAACCCAGCGTATCAAATAGTGATACGGGTGCGACTACAGAGGCGCTGTATAAGTACGAGGTTACCGTACCTCAAAAGCCGACTGATCCAATAGAGGTATCGGAAGCAGGGGTAAAGGGTGGGAAAATAGATGGCAATCATGTGAATGACAAGTCTATTTTCTGGCTGAATGGCAGTAAGGGCAAGTTGATTATCAAAGGAGGCCAAATCTGCAACAGTGCCAAGGTTGCCATATATGCAAATGCAGACGGCAGTGAGATAGAGATACAAGGCGGTTATATCTATAACAACAAAGTTGAGGATAATGGAGACGAAAAAGGCGGCGGGGCCATCTATGCGAAAAGTCGAGCCAATATTACTGTGAGCGGCGGCTATATTTTCAACAATACGGCAAGTGGTACGAGCGGCAATGGCGGTGCAATCTGCGCCGTGAGAAACAGCGAGGTGAACATAACCGGCGGGTGCATCTACGGCAATAAGGCATCCGGGGGCAATGGCGGTGCGATTTATAATGAGGGAACCACTACGATAAGCGGCGGTTACATTTACAAGAACGAGGCTTCCGAAAACGGCAATGGCGGTGCAGTTTATGCTGCCGAGGGCGGCACGGTAAATGTAACAGGCGGAAGTATCAGCGGCAACACGGCCGGAGGAAACGGCGGCGCCGTCGGCAGCAAAACGACAGGTGAAAACGCAGGGACAAATACGGTTATCAATGTACAGGGCGGCTATATAGGAAACAATAAGGCCGGAGGTCACGGCGGCGCAATCTATGCCGACAAAGAAAACAATGGTTCACCTACAGTCACAATCAGAGGCGGCTGCATTTTTGAGAATGAAGCATCGAATGGATATGGCGGTGCGGTTTATAACAACTCAGGAAGTGTTGCAATCAGCGGCGGCTGCATTTACAGCAACACAGCAATTGCAGATAAAGACGGCGGAGGCGGAGCGGTATACACGACAGGAGGCCTCGACATAGGCGGCGGTTATATTTTCAGCAATAGGTCATTGGGAGGCTACGGCGGAGCTGTCTGGGCGCAGACTGCCGATAGCGTGACAATTTCCAACGCTGTGATTGCGGGTAATGAATCAACAAGAGTTGGAGGCGCAGGAAACAAAGTGTTGGATGCCGGCGGCGGTGCAGTGGCATTATTTGACAAAACCCATGTAAAAGTAAATGCCGGGGCTGTCATCAGCGGAAATGTTTCAGAAAAAAACGGCGGGGCTTTCTATTGTAAGAGTGAGTCTACAGTTGAAATGAATGGCGGATATGTAACCAACAACAGGGCACAAATGGGAGACTGTAAAACATCAGACGTACACGGCAATAACGACGGAGGAGGAGGCTTCCGTTTGGAAAACGCTTCCTGCTTAACCCTAAATGGAGGCTGCATTACCGGCAACACTGCCAGGAGCGGCGGCGGTATCTGCATAAATGGAACGAACGGATATACCACAAATCTTATTATGAACGGAGGGTTTGTCTGCTCAAACTGTGTGACGGTAGATTGTCACGATCCTAAGCATATGAAAGAGGGCGGCGGTATCTCGATTATGATGGTGGGGGATACGGCATACCTCAACGGCGGATACATCAACAATAATTCCATAGAGAAAAGCGAGGACTGGGGCGGAGGCGGCGTATTCTGTGCAGAACATGCGTATTTGTATATTCCCAGTGTACTGGTGACCGGAAATCATGCAAATGGTTTTGGCGGCGGTCTGGCGGGCTGCCCCACCGGGCACGTCTATGTGTTGGGAGGAGCCGCTGCTGTTTTCGATAATACGGCAAATGGTACTCAAATGGCGGGAGGCAATTCTACAAAACACGCCGATCTAAATGCGCTGGCGGACGAGACATTTATGCTGTCAGGGTACCGGGATTTCTTCAGCGCTCTGGGCAGCCAGGTACAGAATAATATGCTGGGCGGCGGTGCGGAAAACTGGACCGGCAGCTATGATGGCCAGAAATTGGAAAGCGATTACTTCGAGAATAATAATTGGCTGAGTGCATATTTCCGGATGGGGCTGACGGCTCATCCGACGGAGCAAGATAAGGCGGCGGCATATGCTGCGGCGGCCAGCCAAGGGGTATTGTACATAAGCGGCAATCAGTCCTACACCCATGGCGGAGCAGTGATGTGCAACGGATACATGGTTGTGGGTGAGTGGCAGGAAGAGGAAAGAGTCACCGTCGGATCAAACCTGGAAGTGTCCGCAGAGAAAGGATTTTATTCACTTGAACACATTAAAGCGAATTACATAACTCACGCAAATGCACCGGCTGGTGCGAACGATAATGAAAAACCCGATAAACTTTTTGACCAGAATTCGGACACAAAATGGTGCAATACGAATCCAGAAGATGCAAAAAAGGAGATTCTTTTTAGCACTGAGAATCCGGTAAAAGCGCTTCAATATTCCTTTACAACGGCTAACGATCATAAAAATAACCAAGATCGTGTGCCTGACAAGTGGACGTTGTATGGCTCCGATACTGGTACAGACGGCCCATGGACAGTAATCGACCAGTACGTGGGAAATCAGACTCTTCTCGCTGCGGATAACCAGCAAGAGGTTACATTTGATATCTCAAGTTCGGGGACATATCAGTACTACAAGCTGGTATTTGACACGCCGGGAAACGGCGGCGTCCAGTTCGCGGGATTTGACCTTTATGGGTATGGTGAGACGCAGAAATTAGCCATGGGAGCGGGCCAGTTTGAATTTGAGATATGGAAATTTCCGAGTGAATATACGGCTGTAGATTCTCTCATATTTGAAAGTGGACCTGCGGGATCTGCTAAACCAGAAGACGAGGGGGCTTCCAAACTTTTTGATGGAAATACGGATACAAAATGGTGCAATACAAATCCGGAAACTGCTGTTGAAGATATTATTTTTAAGACTGATGAGAAGGTGAAAGCACTTCGGTATTCCCTTACAACGGCTGATGATCATACAGACAACCCAGATCGTGTGCCTAGCGAGTGGACATTGTATGGCTCCGATACTGGTACAGACGATTCATGGACAGAGATCGACCAGCACGTGGGAAATGAGAGCCTCCGAAATGCGGGGAATAAAACAGAAGTTTTATTCAATGTCTCGAATCCGGATACGTATCAGTACTATAAACTTAAATTTAATGGGCCGGGAGAGCAAGGTGTCCAGTTCAGTGAGTTTAAACTCTATAAAGCGAAAGACTATAATGGAGAATCCTGTGAACTGGTCTCCACAGGACGCAACGATGCGAATGGAAATATTACCTTCGACAAGCAGCTTTCCTTCAACGGCCCCGGAGAGTATACATTCGGTGTAACTGAGAAGAAACTGAATGGGGACGCAATAACGGGGGACCGTCATTGGTACAAGGTCACTGTCACTGTGGGTACTCACCGGGAAACGACTCAGCTTTCACAAAATAAAACATTAACGAGGGATATTTACTATATTAAAACTATCCGGGTAAACCAGTACAAGAATACCCAAGGGCGTGAAGGCGATGTGACTGAAATGGGATTGCACTATATATGGTCCAGAACATGGGATTTAGAGTATGATGAGAGCTACATTAATAAAGCATACCATTTGTTCCTCAGCGATAATTCATACGATACGGCAGAAAGCGGCTGGCGCTGGAAAAACGGGCCCGGGAGCACACACGATAAACAGGAGGATGCTTATAGGGAAAAGAAAGAAGACAGCCAAAAAGGCACCGCGTTCACGAATGTTAAAAAGCAGAAGACCGTGAATGTGACTGTTCAAAAAACATGGGAGGGCTATACGGATCAAGACGATTACGGCTTCTACATGGTGACTGTCGAGCTGCGAAAAAAGAGTAAGACGGAAACCTCCTCCGACTGGACGGTCGTGGAAACGCGGGTGCTGAAAAAGGATTCTGGATCCGGAAAGTGGGAATACGCGTGGCACGATTTAGACGCGGACTATGAATATTCGGTCAAAGAAATAAAAGTGGAGACGGTTGTGTATGGCAGTGACGGCACCGGTGAAAAAAAGGAAGTGCCGGTGGAGAACTTTACCACGAAGTACTCGGCGGATGGTTCGGAATGGAAAACTACATCAGAAGAAGCCGTGTTTACTCCCGGCGACAATAATGATTCAGGAACACTGCAAATTAAGAATACAAAGAAGAAGCAGGGCATCACGATGCCCGGAACAGGTTCTAAGTATTCTATTGTCTTTTATGGTTTGGGGCTTCTCTTCCTGCTGCTGTCCGCAATATGGATGACCCTGACCTTAAAAAAAGGCAATAGGCCGATAGAAGCGGGGAAAGGAGGCAGACAGTCAGGAAAATGGTAAGCCTCAACCCATGATTCTATGGTATTAGAGGAAAGATTCAGAAAATCAGAGAAATGAGAAAAGGAAGAAAGGTGAAGAGAATGAAAAAGAATTTAAAACGATTTTTTGCATTGCTGTTAGCGGTCATTACGGTGATGGCAATGTCGGTGACGGTATTTGCGGCTAATAATAACACGACAGGCGGCAAAACCAATGTTGCAATTGGTGAAAACGCACCAACAACTGGCAAATTGACAATTAACAATCAGACAAAAGGGGCATCATACAGCGTCTATAAAGTTTTTTCTGCATCAGTTGAAACCGGAGAAACTACATATACATGGACTCCGGAGGAGACATTCAAAAACACGCTCGCTGGAAAAACGGCCGAAGCCATTGCAGCAATGGATGCTTCAGAACTGAAAACTCTTGCGTCTACACTTGCAAATGTATCCGATAAGGGCAATGATGTTTCCAGTTCATTAGATAATCTTCCATTAGGATATTATCTTGTTGTTGAGAGTAATACGACTGGTCTGGAACAATCACAGCCGATCCTCGTTGCTGTTCCACAGGTTCAGAAGGTAAAAGTAGGTGATGGAGAAAAAGATCAATGGGTGTATGACATTACCGTAACCCCGAAGTCATCTACGACAGATTTTGACAAGAAAATTGTCGAGGGCGATCAGCTTGTGGATGTAAATACAAAGAATATTGGGGATTACGTTGACTATCGCCTGATCGCCGATATACCGGTATACTCTGATGCAAGCTACGAGACACCTAATAGTAACAATTTAAAATTTGAGATTACCGATCAGATGAGCAATGCGTTGACCTGGGGAACTAATAGTAAGATAGAGGTATACGTATTTAATGATCGCAGTACTGCAAACAGTAAAACTGATCTTTCCTCAGAAACTGCGCTTATACAGAATAACAATTATACAACTGATCCAACGTCAATGAGTGAAACGACTAAGCAATTCACGGTCAAATTCACAAGTAACTTTTTGAAGACCAACAAGGGAAAAGTGGTAGTCGTAGCCTTTAGCGCACAGTTGAATGAGAATGCAAAGATCGGCGATACCGCTGGCGATGATTTGTCCAGTTTCTTAGGCGACGATAAACATTGGAAGGATACAGATTATAATAAAAAGGGTAATCCCAATGCTGCCAAGCTGACCTACACGAATGAGTTTGACGTGAATGGCGAGTCCGGCACAGATGAGATTGATGATATCGTTACTACCTTCACTTTTGACATGAAGGTCAAGAAGATCGATGCAGAGAAAGATAAAGATGACAAGGAGATTACGCTGAAAGGCGCAGAATTTACAGTGTATACCAATGCAGCTTGTACGGAGCAGTATACAAATACATGGAAAGTTAATGAACAGGCACAGACCTTCGACGGTGTCCTGACAACAGGTGACGATGGCACGGTCACAGCGAATGGTTTCAATGCAGGAACCTATTATATTAAGGAGACAAAGGCTCCGGATGGATATAAGCGGTATGACGGTGTGATTAAAGTGGAGATTGTTGCTGGTACAGATTCTCCATCAGGAAAACTTAATGGAAGCTTTACATATACGATAAATCTGGGAAGCTACGATGAAACTTCAGAGAAGTGGGTGGCAGCATCAGATAATACGGAGTTGACTAATCAGACGATAGTTACGGTAAAAGATGAAAAGGGTCTCACCCTTCCCGGCACCGGTGGAATCGGTACTACGATCTTCACCTTTGGCGGCCTTGCATTGGTGATCCTTGCCGCTGTTCTGTTCATCGTCTATGTACGCAGACAGAAAAAACAGGCATAAATCTGTTTGACTTATAAGCTGCAATGTATCAGAACCCCGTGGAAATCCCAGGCCAGCACAAGGAAATTAATTTGCCGCGGGCTGTCCTGGATTTCCGGCGGGGGATGCCCCGCCGGGCCCCGGGCAAAAGCTGCTTTTTCGGCGGCTGACAGGCCTGCGGCCGGAGGTCTGAGATACATAGTGGTGCGGATTTCATTGTTTGTGTTTTGCTTCTCCTTTCCGCGGGGAGGCAGAGCAGAAAGGATGAAGTCTGAATGAAGAAATTATATCCGATGGGAATCATTTTTCTCGTATTTTTGGTGGGAACGGGATTTATTCTGTACCCCTCGGTGGGCAACCTCATTACGCTGAATACTGCATCCGTCACCATTGCCAATTATGAAAAGGTGGTGGATGAACTGGAACCCGGGCTGGAGGAAACGCTGGAAAAGGCAAGACTGTTCAATGAACATCTGTACTACGGGACGAATGGGGAGGACGAGGATAAGTGCCTGAATCTGAGGGACGGAGTGATCTGTTACCTTGACATGCCGGTCATTGATGTCTACCTGCCGGTCTATTATGGAATATCGGATGAAGTGCTGAAAAAGGGCTGCGGTTACGTGCCTAATACGTCCCTCCCTGTGGGCGGCGCCAACACCAATTCCGCCATATCCGGCCACACCGGGCTGCCGGGGGCGGAGCTTCTGTCTGCATTGGACCGGATGAAAGAAAAGGACGTATTTTATATACATGTGTTAGGCGAAATTCTGGCCTATGAAGTGGATCAGGTCAAGGTGGTGGGCCCGGAGGCGTCGGCGGACCTGGAAATTGTTCCGGGAGAGGACCATGTTACGCTGGTGACTTGCACGCCCTATGGAATCAACAGCCACAGACTGCTGGTGCGGGGCAGCAGGATTCCCTACGTTCCGGAAAAAACGGACTCAGGGCGGGGGACAGCGCCGGTAAAATCAGGACTTTCCGCCGCTATGCTCCGTCAGTTGCTGGTGATTGGAGCCATTGTTCTGGCGCTGGCGGCAGCGTTGGCGGCGGCGGTGCTCTACCGCAGGAAGATTCTGAAACAGATTACGCATAATAATGAGAGAAGAGAATGAGTAGTTATGAACCGTAATGTAAAAGCGAGACTGCCGCTGCTGTTTATTTTTCTGGTATTGCTAACAGGCGTGGGCGCTATGGGGTATCCTCTGGTCAGCGACTGGTTCAGCGTGTACACCGCAAAGGTGGAGATCGCGGACTATGACGCCGCCGTGGAGGAGGAAGACGTCTCTGCCCTGGAAGAGATGCTGAAGGAGGCGGAGGAATACAATAAGGCGCTCAGTGAGGGCGGAGGGAAAACCTCGGTGGCTTCCTATGACGACCTGTTGGCTGTTACGGACGCGATCGGATATCTGGAGATCCCGAAATTGGGCGTATATATGCCCATCTACCACGGCACCAGCGATGAGGTGCTGCAAAAGGGGATCGGACATATGGAGGATACCTCCCTTCCCGTGGGCGGCGCGTCTACCCACAGTGTTCTGTCGGGCCATACCGGGCTTCCGGCGGCGAAGATCCTGACCGATCTGGATCAGATGGAGGAGGGGGACAGGTTTTATATCCATGTACTGAACCGGGTGCTGGCCTACGAGGTGGATCAGATCAAGGTGGTACTGCCGGAGGAGACGGAGGATATCCAGATCGTCAAAGGAGAGGATTATGTGACGCTTCTCACCTGTACCCCCTACGGCATCAACAGCCACAGGCTTCTGGTCCGGGGAAAACGGACGGAATACGTACCGGAGAAAGTATCAGTGAAGCCTCCGGCAAAAACAGAGCCGAAGAAAATGCTTCCGTTGGAAACGATACTACTTTGTACAGGGATCGCGGCCGGGGCAGCGATACTGCTGATTATATTTTTGATTCTTTTTGCACCGGGCAGGAAGTCAAAGGAAAGGGAGGACTAGACATGGGCTTGAAAAGTAAAAAGTGGATGAAAACAGGATTTCTTGTCTGTCTGCTTGTTCTGCTGGTGCAGCTCCCTGTGCTGGCAAAGGAAGCGAAAGGCTCGATTACCCTGCAGCTTCCGGCTCAGGCGGCGGATGCGGAAGTGACGCTGTATGCCGTTGCGGACTTTCAGGACGGAAACTACGTATACCGCCCGGAGTTTGCGGACAGCAATCTGGTGATTGATGATCTGCAGGATGCGGAGCAGGCCCGTAAGGCGGCGGATCAGCTGGCCCTGTACACGGAGAACCATAAGATGAAGGGGGAAACAAAGACGATTGGCGCCGATGGGGCGGTTGTGCTCCAGGAACTTTCCCCGGCGCTGTACCTTGTGGCGCAGACCGGGGGAATGGACCGGATTTCCCTGCAGCCGGCGCTTGTGCCCATTCCATATACATCTGCTGAGGCCAGCGGATGGATTTATGATGCGGTGATATCCCCCAAGTATTCCTTTCCCGGCGGCGCCGTGATCGTCCGGAAGGTGGACGACGAGGGAAATGTGGTGGGAAAGGCGGAATTTGTACTTCAGCAGAAGACGTATGTGTCGGATGAAGAGGGAATACCGGAGCAAGCGGAGAGCGGCAGCGACGACGGGGGCCCGTATTACTGGAAAGAGTTTAAAGCGGATCTGGTTTCCAGTGAGCAGGGGCAGGTGGTCATTACGGATATGCCAGTGGGAAGCTACCGCTTCATCGAGACGTATGCGCCCGACGGATACGTCCTGATCGACGATCCCATTTATTTTTCCATAGAAAAAGCGGGACAGGTAAAGGAGGTCAGCGGAGTCTATACCGCGTTGTCCGGCAAGGTGGAGGAACTGACGGCTGTGAATCCGCAGACGTCTGTGAAGATCAACAAAGTGAACAGAGAAGGAAAGCCTGTACCGGGTGCGAAGCTGGTAATCAAGTCCCAGGACGGAAACGTGGTGTTCTCTTTTGTTACGTCAGAACAGCCCTATGAATTGAAGCGGCTGCCTGCGGGAGAGTATATGCTCAGTGAGGTGGAGGCGCCGGAGGGTTACCGTGTCTCAAAGGACGTACCGTTTACGGTGGAAGGCAAAAAGGAATCTGTCACTGAAGTGACGATGGTGGACGAGAAAGAGGAGAAAACAGATATCAGCCTCAGGGTGACAAAGAGCCTGACTGACGCAAAGGGACAGGCCCTGACAGCGAAAGAGGCTGCTTTCTATGTGGCGTTGTTTGAGGACCAGGCCCGGACGAAGAGGGTGTCAAGTGTCCAGCCGCTTCACTACAAAGGGACTTCCAGCGCTGTGGTGACATTCCATAATCTGGAGCCGGATAAGCCGTATTATGTGGGTGAGACGGATGAAAATGGCAGTCTGATCACCGGCAAAGAGGAAGGCAGCGGCGTGTACACGCCGGTGTACCCGGAAAGCTGCGAGGTAAAGATCGCGGGCGGGCAGGAAACGGCAGAGTTTGCCTTTAAGAATATGTTTTCTGAGCTTCCGCCGGAGAAATTTTCCTATGAAGGCAGCCTGACCATCACCAAGAAGGTGCTGAAAGGCACCGAGCCGTACAAGACGCAGGAGACATTTTATGCGGCGGTGTTCACAGATAAGGAATGTACGGAGCGCTATGGCAGTGTGGCTGCTCTGGAAATGAAAGGAAGCAGCGAGGCCAGTGTGAAGATTCCAGTGGCGGCAGGAAAAACAGCGTCTGACCGTGTGACCTACTACGTGGCAGAGACGGACAAGGATGGAAAGGTACTGGATCAGAAGGCCGGTCTGGAATTTACGGTTTCCGTTGACAAAACGGAAGTTACCCTGTCGCCGGCTCATCTGGAGGAAGCGATCACGATTACCAATACCTATGGGGAAGGGACGCCGGAAGAACCAGAGAATCCGCATGGCGGCAGCTCCTCTGGCGGTTCCTCATCAGGGGGAGGTTCCACGTCGGGCGGAGGTTCATCATCGGGCGGCGGTTCATCGCCAAAGACAGGGGACAGCACGCCTCTCGGATGGTACCTGGCGTTGCTGATAATATCCGCAGCAGGTATAGCGGCGCTGCTTTTAAGAAAGAAAAAGGCCAGGTAAGAAAGCCCCGGAACCGTGTTTGGAACCCTGATTCGGAGGAAAATCCTGGAGAAAGCCTGACAGCCTGTCCGCGCAGGCGATCAGGACATCCGGGACTCTTACCTAAACCACTCTCATTTGAAGAATAAATAGTCATTTTAGAATATGTGTATTACTAAATTTGTTATTGATATTATATACATATTATGATAGAATATGACTATAAAACGATGCGGGAGGTTTTATTATGGACGCAGTAATTAGACCATCATCCGATTTGCGGAATCACTATAGCGAAATATCAAAGCAGTGCCGTGAAGATCGCACGCCAGTCATTATAACAGTCAATGGTAGAGGCGATACGGCTGTTTTAGGATTGCAGGACTATTACCAGATGAAAGCGGAACTGGAATTGTTGAGGACACTGGCCGATGCGGAAGAAGATGTTAAACAGGGTAGAGTCGCACCTGTGCAAAAAGCTTTTGGCGATTTACGAGCTGAATTATTAGCGAGGAAAAATGGATGAAATTCCAAATATTAAGAACAGATAAATTTGAAGAGCAGTTGCGGGGAATTATTTTTTATATAGCGGATGATTCTGGGAGTATAGATGTTGCTCTGAATTATCTTGACAAAATAGAAACGGCAATTAATCGCTTAGAAGATTTTCCTGAATCAGGCAGCACGGCTAGATATTCCGTATTACGAAAACAGGGATATAAAGTTTTGATCATAGAACGGCATTTGGTATTCTATAAAATAGATAGCGAAAAGAATGCTGTTATGATCTATGCTATTGTCGATGGTAGAAGAGAATATAAGAATTTGATATGATGAAAGGCTACTGGCGTTTAAGTCGGTAGCCTTTAAACATTTATCCTCCTGAATAGAACGTATGTTCAACAAAGCCGTTGGCATCTTACAATAACGACTTATCGGTCTTTTACAATTTCTTTATGGAATTCGGGTATTAGTTTGGAGCAATGTTCGACCTGATACTTCAGTACTTCTAATCCTCTGGATGGAGGCAAAACTTCAATATACGACTTGGTCAATAACTCATAATCGAGTCTCAAAGAAATACCAGCATAATACGCCTGTAACTGAAGGTTGGCACAGAGCGGCTGACCTATAACATCATTGATGTTCTTTTCAATAGAGCAATTCATTGGATATCTTCCGGTATAGCTTAAAAATCCGGCTCCATTATCGAAAATAGGGGCTGAACGGTAATAATTCTTTTTTGTATCATATACCACCCCCAGATTATGGAAGTGCCGGTCATGATTAAGCGTGAACGCATCCAGGGAAAAAATATCAGATAAATACTTCTGGCAGTCAACACCGATCTTATCCATCATAAATTCCACTACATACTTAATTCTCGACGAAACATCCGGCAATACCATGGTATGATCAAGAAAACGAGCCCCAGTATACATCTGGTGAATACGGTCAAAAGAATAAAAAACTTCACTTTCTCCAAGAAAATTAGCAGATACACAGCCCTTTTTGTTGTTGATCAGGCATTCCTCATAGGCAACAAAATCCTCCACATTAGAACAGTCCAACACGCAAGAAGCAAGAAACTCTGCAAGCCCCTCGTAACCCATTTGATTTTGTTTGAACCATTTTCCATCGTAGAAATACTTTTTCTGCGTTCCATCGGAACTACCGTCTTCGGAAATTAAACTAGCTTCCGGAATAATATAGTTTTTCATCGAACTCTCACATCCTCCCATGTACATTTTTCGGAAGGAAAACGAATCCACCAAAAATCTGAGTATTTAACTCCATGGGTTCTGCGAACCCAGGCATACGGGTCATTATCTGCTAATCCATGTGCAGCCAGGATTTCTTTTAAATCGGCGCGTCCGTTTTCATAGCATCTGCTTGACAGGAAATCGTAAATATATGGAATATCCTGCCGGTCACACATGAACGGCTGCTTGGCACCCATGACGTAGCGCTTGATTGAGGATTTATTCTTATCCGTATCCATTCGTACATCTGCAACCAATTCGTCTTCAAAAAAAACAGAAAAATCGTAAATCATATAGCCCCTCCATTCGGGAAGATACAAGGAAACACTACTATAAATATACCAAACTTGTCATATCCCTGCAACTCCCAACATATTATCTACTCATATCAACTACCATCTGTACCGGTATCAGCTCTTTTTCTCCCCTTTTTATTTCATAAGACTTGGATTAGATTTATTTTAAAATCAATATGCGAAACTGGGTGAGGATGAAATGTATTTTTGCGGCGACAGGAGCAAATGCCCCTATAAAGCAAAAAAGCCGGGTGCAGTTACGACTTACCTCTTTTTACAACCTCCATAGTGTCAAAGCATTCTTTCGTGTTGCTACACCCAGATAAACATGATATACATGTATTTAATGTTTATAATATTAACAACGGATAATTGAGCTGGAGATTTAAAACATGAAACATATACACATGAGAATTGTTGAATTGCTGGAACAGCAAAGTATCAGTAAAAATCAGATTTGTAAAGATTTAGATCTGCCTAGAGGTAATTTTAATAGATATTGTCGTGACGATTTTCAGAGAATTGATGCGAACCTGATTATTAAATTGTGTGATTATTTTGGTTGTGACATTAGTGATTTACTAGTTATCATAGATGATTAGGGGCTTCCCATTCTGGAAACGCTATTTTTTACCATACCCATGGCGATGATAAAAAAGCCGCAATGGTACGAGAGGCCCTTGGATGTAGTGCAGCGCCGCAAAGCAAAGAAGAGACCATAGGGGACCAAATCGCTATACCGTTTCCAGGCAATAAAAAAGACCGGAAAACCTTGTAAAATCAGGTTTTCCGGCATCTTTAAAAGCGTGCGGAAGATGGGACTTGAACCCACACGATCGCATTGATCACAAGATCCTTAGTCTTGCTCGTCTGCCAATTCCGACACTTCCGCGAACAAAAAGGATTATAGCAAAGGATTCCCCAGAAGTCAACAGGAAATTTAAAAAAAATTAAAAAAATTCTCCGGAAATTCTCCAGAAATTCACCAGAAATTTTCCGGGAAAAATTTGCAAAAAAATTTTAAAAAAGCTATTGACATTTTGGGGATGGTATAGTATTATCATGTTCGTGAGTTGCGAGACTTACAAGGACGCGGAGATGGCGGAATTGGCAGACGCGCAGGCTTCAGGTGCCTGTGGTAGCAATATCGTGAGGGTTCAAGTCCCTTTCTCCGCACTGGGCTTTCCGGGTTGACCGGAAAGCCTTTTTTGTGACATAAGAGAATTTCGGATTGCTTATGTTACAGGTGTTTCGCGAAGCGGAATATATTTGTTTTGCAGGCAGAGCGTATTTTCTTTATAGGAAAAAGAATGAAAAAAGCTTTACCTTCTAATACTGTAGGAGTACGTAGTGATAACAAATTCAGGAGGGTTTTAAGATGCCAAGAAACAGAGATGACCATTCCAACCCGTATACGAATGGAAGAAACAATTACGATAATGACAACAAACGGAAAAAGCCGGGCATGAATACAAAGAAGGTTTTTGCGATCAGTTTTTGCATTGTGCTTGGAATTGTGTTTATCAGCGGTGGTCTGATCTACAAGCTTGGTCATGATCTTTACAGTAGTGTAAACTATGTTGCTGATGAAGATGTAAAAGTGGTTGAGACGCTTCCAGAGCAGGCGTTGGCGGAACAGAATGCACAGCAGGATGGAGCAGTTGAAGATTCGACAGAGCCTATGACAGATATAGACGGACTTGGCGGTGTGAAGGTGAGCGAAGAAGAGCTGGAAAGTATCCACAGCAAGATGATGAACAGCCTGACCGGTAAGAGTACGGTATCAGATGAGGATATATACAACGTCCTTCTTGTGGGAGTGGACCGTCAGGACAAAACCTGGAATGGTAACTCGGACAGTATGATCCTTGTTTCCGTTAATAAAGCAGAAAACAGAGTAACTATGGTGTCTCTGATGCGTGATACGTATGTAGAGATCCCGGATAAAGGATATGAAAAGCTGAATGCGGCGTATGCATATGGCGCAGGACCGCTGCTCTGCCAGACCGTTACGGATACGTATAAGGTAGAAGTGGATCGGTATGCGGCAGTGGACTTCTGGGATCTGGTGGATATCATTGATATCATCGGCGGCGTGGATCTGGAGATCACTGCCAAAGAAGTGGAAGTCATGAACGGCTACATTATGGATATGTGTGAGCGTCTGATGAACATTGACTCTTCCGAACATATGCTGCCTTCCGAAGGCGGATACATTCATTGCGACGGTGTGCAGGCAGTGGCATATGCGAGAAACCGTTTTGTTGGAAACTCTGATTATCAGCGTACAGAACGCCAGCGTTATCTGATGCAGCAGCTCATGGCCGAAGTAAAGCAGATGTCTGTGGCGCAGATGACAGAGAAGATGCAGGCAATTCTGGGGCATGTGACGATGAATATTCCGGAGTCGGAAATCTGGAGCATGATTCCTGAACTCCCGGAGATGCTGGAGTACAAGTTTGAAATGGACCGAATCCCTTACGATGATATGTATGATGTTATCAGTGTTAAAGGACAGGGTATGCTGGTGCCGGATTGGGAGCCGACGATTGAAAAGCTTCACAACTTTATTTATGGAAATCAGTAGAATTTAAACAAATAAGAAAGCGCGGCTTTGAGGATTCGGAGCTGCGTTTTTTTAATGAAAAATAATAAAAATTTGACAAATACCATATGGTGCAGGAGCAATATGCCGATGGATAAAGATATTTTCCGGCATTGTTTTATGCGGAATATTGTGTATAATTAGAGAAAGGAAATATAGCGAGATAGATATTTGTTAACGGAGAAGGTGTAGGGAAGGAATTGAGCATGACAGATTATATTAGGAGTATAGATATAAAATCTTTTCGCGGTATTAAGGACTTGAAGCTTAATGATTTAATGCCGATTAATGTTTTAACAGGAGATAATAATTGTGGCAAAACCAGTGTCTTGGAAATTCTTGAGAGCTTTAGTGCTCCAGATAATTTTCGCATATGGAGATCTTTACTCAGAAAAGATAATGGTACTTCATTATCACGGGGAATGTCTTATTATGAGGGATTCTATGATCTGTTTAATGTTAGCAGCGAGAAAAAATGTTTAGAGTATACAATAGAAACAGAGATAGAGACTAGTCAGGTTGTTTTATCCGCATGGGAAGACGTGGAGGAATTGACGGAAGAGGAATATGCGAAGATATCTGGCTTATCATATTTAAAAGAAGAAGATAACTGTGAAATTGCAACGTTACTGGTTCCTAAATTGCAAATGGAAATTTGCATAAATGGTGAGAGTGTAAATACGTATTCTGTTTATGATGGACAGTATCGTTTCCCCTTTTTAACAAAAGGATATGGAGAAGCAAGAAATAGTTCGCAGAAGAGAAATGTAATCTATATTTCTCCAATCAGACATGCAGAAGGAAATCTGTTTTTACGCAGTGTTTTGGATTATCCGGAGTTGTATGAGCAGATGTTGTCTATTTTGCAGGAGTATGATGAGAATATCATTAGTATAAATTATGATAACGATGATAATAACGTATCTGGACGGGGAATATATAAAATATTGTCCAGAGATCATGAAAAGGCTTTGCCCTTGAACGTGTATGGTGATGGGATGAAAAAAGCAGTGCTGCTTATGAGTGCTGTTATTAAAGCGCAAAACGGGATATTGCTTTTAGATGAATTTGAGACAGCTATCCATACATCTGCGATGGAAAAGACATTCCGATGGATTCTTGAAACTTGTATGAAATTGAATGTTCAGCTTTTTTTGACTTCACACAGTAAAGAGGCGATAGAAAAGGTCTTAAAATGTGCGCCGGATATTCAGGAAAAAATTGCAGTATATACATTATACAAGGATAAGGAAGGAATGTCAGTCAGAAGATTGACTGGCAAAAAAGCAATTATGGTACAGGAGGATATGGGGCTGGAGTTGAGATAAAATGAAGAGCATAATAATTTGTGAAGGATATACAGACTGCGTATTGCTGCAGTATTTTTTGAGGAAGGTGTACGGCTGGAAGGATGGCGGAAGAGATAAAGTGCTTGAGAGCACATTTAAATCTATGAGAGTTTTGAAAAAAGCAAGTGATACCGTTCGGATTGGGGGTTGCGGTGGCTGTAGTGAGATTATTCCAAAGCTGAATTTTATTCTTGACATGAATAATGTATCGGCAGAAAAGGATGCAGAATTTGATAGGATTGTGATAATAACTGACCGGGATGAAATCGAAACGGAGCAGGATTTTATTTCCAGGATAAAATATACATTAGCTGGCAATCATGTAACTGCTATAGAAGAAATTAAAAATAATGAGTGGAGTTTGTGTACTTATTGCAACGGCAGGGGTAAGAGTTTACAAATCCAAAATGTCTTGCAGAGTGTAAAGTGGGAGGATTATGGCAATATACAAATAGGATTTAAAAAGCTCTATGACTTATCCGTGAGTATGTAAAGTGGAATAATATATAGGTAATCGGGATTTTGAATCGCTGTTTTACAGGAACAAAAGCTTCTGGATAAAAAGGCGAGCGAGCTGCAGAAGAGAGTAGCATATTTCTGGACAAAGTGAAACAGCAGGTAGGGGAGCTACCTGCTGTTTCGAGGGGAGTATAAATAATTAATAAGGGGTTTGTAAAAAAAATTGTTTTGAAGGGTAAATTCTTTTTACAGTTGTGATTATAATATAATTTCCAGAAAATTGCAATACATATTTTACAAAATTATTGGAATACTAACGGTGTAACAAAAAAACAGAAACAGGAGGCTACGATCATGGCTAAGAATGCAAATAACATGGAAAATATGGAAAATTCAAAGAGCACAAATTCACAGAATTATTCTTCCCAGAGCACACAGAGCACCAGCTCTGACTCTGCATCCGCCAAGAATGCAAAGAACTGTCACAACGCATACAACAGTACAAAAAGCAGTTCCAAAAACAGCTCTAAGAACGAGGCGGAATCCAGTACAAACTGCCGGTAAAATGGTTTGACAAAAACTTTACAGAGACGAAAAAGGGGTGCGCGGCATCCCTTTTTTGTATGGTGCCCGGCCGGCGGGGGCCGCGGGGCTCTTCCGGCTCCTATTTCCATAAGCGCCCGGGACTTTGCCGTCATATAATAGAAAAAAAGGAGCTTCTCATAATCATGGAAACGATATCGGCAAAGGAACTTGAGTGGTATGCCCGGGAGGGGAAATCCCTTATTATAGATCTGCGTTCCAGGGATGAGTTTGTGCGCAGTCATGTGCCGGGAGCGGTGAATGTTCCCCAGGGACGGTTTTGCGGCGAGCTTAGGGGCAAAGAAAAAGAGCCTATTATCCTGTACTGTGACCGCGGCGCCCTCAGCATGGCGGTGGCCAGGGACCTGGAAAAAAGAGGATACAGAACAAAGAGCGTTGTCGGCGGTTTTCTGGCTTACCGCGGAAAAATGGTATCACATAACGATTGACAAGGAAGGCAGACGGGCATTAAGATAGAGGGAAGACGGAGGAACATAAGGAGGAAAGAATGAAATTACTGGTTGCATCGGATATTCACGGCTCGGCATATTACTGCCGGAAGCTGTTGGAAGTATATGAGAAAGAAGGGGCGCAGCGTATGGTGCTGCTGGGGGATATTTTGTATCACGGACCGCGAAATGATCTCCCGGCAGAATATGCCCCCAAAGAAGTGATCGAAATGCTGAATGCCCGGAAGGACGAGATCTATGCGGTGCGCGGGAACTGCGAAGCAGAGGTGGATCAGATGGTGCTGCAATTTCCGGTATTGGCGGATTATATGCTGTTGTTCCATGGGACTAAGGCTATTTATGCCACCCACGGGCACGTCTATAACGAAAATAATCTTCCGCCTGTGAAGGCAGGGGATGTTTTGCTTCATGGCCACACCCACGTGCTTCGGGCGGAGAAAAAGGGTGATATTTCAATCCTGAATCCCGGTTCGGTCGCTATCCCCAAAGAGGGTAATCCTCCTTCTTATGCGGTACTTGAAAACGGCGTATTCAGCATTCGCGATTTTGACGGACACACAATAAAGGAATTTACGATATGAAAAAAATATATGAATTGATCGCGCCGTGTCATTTCGGCCTGGAGGCAGTATTAAAACGGGAAATTCTCGATCTGGGTTATGAGATCAGCTGCGTTGAGGACGGCCGGGTAACTTTTCTGGGAGATGCGGAGGCTATTGCGATTGCCAATGTTTTCCTGCGCACGGCTGAGCGGATTCTGCTGAAAGTAGGAAGCATTCACGCAGAGACCTTCGATGAGCTGTTTGAAGGGACGAAGGCGCTGGAATGGGAGAAATATCTGCCGGCGGATGCCAGATTCTGGGTGGCAAAGGCGACTTCGGTAAAGAGCAGGCTGTTCAGTCCCTCGGATATCCAGTCCATCGTGAAAAAAGCGATCGTAGAGCGTCTGAAAGGCGTTTACGGTTTGAGCTGGTTCAAAGAGGACGGGGCCCAGTATCCGATCCGTATTTTTTTGATGAAAGATGAGGCCGTGATCGGACTTGACACCACCGGGGAGTCCCTTCACAAGCGGGGCTACCGGAAGCTGACGGCAAAGGCTCCGATTTCTGAGACGCTGGCGGCGGCCCTGATCATGCTGACGCCCTGGAAAAAGGATCGGATACTGGTGGATCCTTTCTGCGGCAGCGGTACTTTTCCAATAGAAGCTGCAATGATGGCGGCGGGGATTGCCCCGGGCATGAACCGTTCCTTCCTGGCGGAAAACTGGACAAATCTGATGGCGCGCAGGTGCTGGTACGACGCGGTGGAGGAGGCTCAGGATCTGATCGACGATACGGTGGAAACGGATATCCAGGGATACGATATCGACGGAGAGGTGATCCGGGTGGCCCGGGAGAACGCACGGCTTGCCGGCGTGGAGCATATGATCCATTTTCAGAAGAGGCCGGTCAGTGAATTGAACCATCCCAGGAAGTATGGCTTTGTGATCACGAATCCGCCCTATGGCGAACGAATTGAGGAACGGGAAAATCTGCCTGCACTGTATCAGGAGATCGGACGTGCCTTTTCAAGGCTGGATTCCTGGTCGGAATATGTGATCACCTCCTACGATCAGGCTGAAAAGTATATCGGAAAAAAGGCGGACAAAAACAGAAAGATCTACAATGGTATGATAAAAACGTATTATTATCAGTTTTTAGGACCGCGGCCGCCGAAAAAAGAAACGGGGAAACGATTTGAATAAAAGAAAGAGCGGTATCCTCTGCCTGGCTGCGCTGGTTCTGGGCGCGGGCACGTGTGCGGAGACGGCGGGACTTCCGGGGAAAGATGAGGTTGGTCAGGAAGAAAAAACGCAGACGGAGGAAAAAAGACCGGAAATGTACGGCTTCCCGTGGATAGAGAGCAGGCGATCAGAGAATGGGTCTGATCCGCTGGAAAGTTTTATAAAGCATATGCCGGATCAGCAGTACGGCGATGCCCGGGGACAGGCTCTTGCCCCCGTATTTGCGGCACAATGGGACGGGTACTTGCCGGAAAGCTGGTATGCCGGTGATCTTGGGAAAAAGCCGGTGGTACGGGATCAGGGAAAGTTCGGTACCTGCTGGGCGTTGACGGCGGCCTCTGCGATGGAGGCGGTGCTGCTTCCGGAGGAGCAGATTGAATTTTCGGCGGATCATATTTCCCTGTCAAATGCTTTTGACGCCGATGTGAATGCCGGTGGGGATTACATTATGCTTATGGCGTATTTGAGCGGCTGGCAGGGACCGGTTACGGAAGCGGAGGACCCTTATGGAGACGGGTATTCTCCGCAGGGGCTTTCTCCGGCTGTGCACGTGCAGGAGGTGCAGATTCTGGAAGATCCTGACGTGTCTCAGCTGAAAAAGGCGCTTTTCCGATACGGCGCAGTACAGACCTCGCTTTACATGGACAAGAGCACGACGGAGCCGGGAAGCCCCTATTACAATGATGGAACAGACGCATACTATTATTTTGGAGATAAGATTCAGAATCATGATATCCTGATCCTGGGCTGGGATGACGGATATTCCCGTTTTAATTTCCGGGAGGTTCCGGCGCGGGACGGGGCGTTTATCTGTCAGAATACCTGGGGAGATGATTTTGGCGAGGACGGGATTTTTTACGTTTCGTACGAGGATGCCAATATCGGCGCGGTCAGTGTATTATACAGCAGGATTGATCCTGCCGACAATTATTCTCGTATTTACCAGGCGGACGACTGCGGCTGGCAGGGAAATCAGGGATATGACGACGATACCTGTTGGTTTGCTAATGTCTATACGGCGCGGGCGGAAGAAGAGCGGTTGGCGGCGGTGGGACTGTATGCTACGGCGCCGGGAGCGTCCTGTGAAATCTACGCTGTGACTGATTTTGAGGACAAGGCTTCCTTTGAGAGGAGAAAATATCTGCAAAGCGCCGAAATGGAAAATATTGGATACTATACCATTGACCTGGAAGAGCCGGTGGAGCTGGAGGCAGGGGAGCAGTTTGCGCTGGTCGTAAAAATGACGACGCCGGGCGTATGGAACCCTGTCGCGGTGGAGTACAGAGCGGACGAATATACGCAGAATGTGACGCTGGAAGGGAAAGAAGGATACCTCAGCCAGACCGGAGAGTACTGGCAGAATACGGAAGAGGAATTCGGGACGAACGTTTGCCTGAAGGGGTATACAAGGTAAGGGCTTCTTTAAATGGCCTGGAAAAGGCGGAGGATTTTGCAGAAGAATACAATAAAATATGTTTGAGATATGCTGAGAAAGGTATGGAAAAGGACACAGAAATGGAAAACAGAATTATTTTTGCGACAGGAAATGAGGGGAAAATGCGGGAGATACGCATGATCCTTGCAGATATCGGGCTCCCTGTGGTTTGCATGAAGGAAGCCGGGATAACTGCGGATATTGAAGAAAACGGAAAGAGTTTTGCGGAGAACGCAGCGATCAAGGCAAAGGCGATCATGGAGATGACGGGGGAAATTGTCATGGCGGATGATTCCGGGCTGGAGATTGATTACCTGGACGGGGCGCCGGGGATTTATTCCGCCCGTTTTATGGGAGAGGATACCTCCTATGATATTAAAAATACTGCGATTCTGGAAAAGCTGCAGGGAGTCCCGGAGGAAAAACGGACGGCCAGATTCGTCTGCGCCATCGCCTGCGTACTTCCAGATGGACAAATGCTGCAGAGTTATGGTACTATGGAAGGGATTATCGGATATGAGATCAGAGGCGGAAACGGATTTGGCTATGATCCGATCTTTTACCTTCCGGAATGCGGCTGTACCTCTGCAGAGATAGCGCCGGAGAAGAAAAATGAACTGAGTCACCGGGGAAAGGCGCTCCGGCAGATGAAGGCGCTGCTTCAGGAGCATTTTGACGGAATATCCGAAAAGTAAAATAAATTTCCGATGACACGGAAAAGCAAAAAAAGAGAGATTGAGTGTGAAAAATGAAAGTACTTGTTGTGAGTGATACGCATGGACATGAAGAAAATGTGAAAAAGGTTCTGGCAAGAGAAGGGATGCCGGATCATGTGATCCACCTGGGAGATTCTGAGGACAGCGGAATACATATGCGGGAAATGCTTACGTGTCCGCTGCATATTGTGGCGGGCAACTGCGATTTCTTTTCGGATCTTCCCAAAGTGGCGATCGTCGAGATCGGCGGGCACCGCATCATGATGACCCATGGGCATTACCATTACGTGTCGGTGGGGACGCGGGATCTTGTGGAGGAAGCCAAGGTGAACGGATGCGATGTGGCGATGTTCGGGCACACGCACCGGCCTTTTCTGGATCAAAGCGATGAAGAGGTGACGGTACTGAATCCCGGAAGTCTGTCGTTTCCGCGGCAGGAAGGGCACAGGCCAAGCTACATGGTGATGGAACTGGAAAAAAATGGAAATGTAAAATACAGGCTGGAATATCTCTGAAAGAAGGGCGCCGGGATTGCGAGACTGTTTCAAAGTCTGTGTAAAGTCGAAAAACTGATATAAGATATGCCGTTAGTTACTGAAGGGCAAAGCCATTTTTTCGGGCTTTGCCCTTTGTCTGTATTATAATGCGGATTTTGGGTATGTCAAGACAGACTGCCGGAGCAGCCTGATTTTTCCCCTATCCGCTTATAATCCTGCCAGTCGTTCCTCAAAGAAAATCTCCAACTGGGAATAGATCTGTCCCCAGTCCTGACGGTGACCTGTCCATTTTTTCGTGATGTCTATCATTGCCAGATACAGCATTTTCAGCAGACTGTCATCTGAAGGGAAGACCGTTTTGGATTTTGTCACCTTCCGAAGCTGGCGGTTGAATCCTTCAATGGTATTGGTCGTATAGATCAGACGCCGGACCGCTTCTGGATACTTGAAATAGGTCGAAAGATTCGCCCAGTTGTCTTTCCATGATTTTGCTATCTTTGGATATTTGGTGCCCCATTTTTCTTCAAAACTGTCCAGTTCGGCAAGGGCGATCTCTTCAGTCACAGCGGCATAGACACGCTTTAAATCCGCCATTAAAGGTTTGGTCTCTTTGTAGGATACAAACTTTGTGGTATTTCGGATCTGATGGATGATGCACTGCTGGATCTCTGTCTGCGGAAACACTGCTTCGATTGCCTGTGGAAAACCTGTCAGCCCGTCTACGCAGGCGATCAGGATATCCTGGACTCCACGGTTTTTCAGCCCATTGAGGATCGACAGCCAGAATTTTGCGCTTTCATTCTGTCCAACATACATACCCAGCACGTCTTTTCTGCCGTCCATATCAATCCCGATAGCAATGTAAACGGCACGCTTCACGACACGTCCCTCATGCCGTACATGGTAATGGATTGCATCCATAAATACAACTGCATAGATATCTTCCAGAGGTCGTTCTTGCCATTCCTTCACAATCGGCAGGATCTTATCCGTGATCCGGCTGATGGTGCTGTCAGAAATATCAATATCATAAAGTTCTCTCATATGGCTTTCAATATCAGCGGTAGTCATGCCTTTTGCATACATGGATATGATCTTTTCTTCCATGTCCTGGGTAACCGTATTCTGGTATTTTTTAACTACCTGCGGTTCAAACTCCCCTTTCCGGTCACGTGGGATATCCAGCTCCATATCGCCATAGCTGGTATGCATCGTTTTCTGGGAATATCCATTGCGGCTGTTATCCGTTTCCTTGTTCCGGTAATCATACTTGGAATAGCCGAGTTCTTCATTCATCTCCTCATCAAGAACGCCTTCCAGGATAACCGACATCATATCCCGCATAATGGAATTGACATCCGTACCATCCTTGACCTTTACATTGTTTTCTTTTAGGTAAGCGCTCATCATCTCTCTGAGGGCCGCTTTTTGTGGTGAATCCTTTTTCCTTGCCATAAAATAAACCTCCAAACTGAGTAATTTTATCTTACATCAGTTTAGAGGTTTACACAATCTTTGGGATACTCCCGGGATTGCAATGTGCGGTCGCCGGCGCCTCTTTTCAGCTATCAATTATGTAGTTATCGGTTGGCTACCGATGTGGTAGTTCCTTTATCTCATCGTCCAAAAATACTTTGGAACCAGTAGCCCCCTTTTGCCCTTGATATTTTCCGCGATAGGGCTTGAGCGCATTGCTTTTCATTTCGGCAAAGACCAATTGGCCGATGCGCCGTCCTGCCTTTAATTCGATTGCACAACGGTTCGCATTAAATAATTCCAGAGTGATTTCCCCCTGAAAACCAGGATCTACCCATCCGGCATTTTGAATAAATAATCCCATTCGCCCTAAAGAGCTTCTTCCTTCGACAAATGCAGTTAAATTATCGGGTAAACAGATATACTCCATAGTAGTCGCAAGGACAAACTGACCAGGTAATAATAAATATGTTTCCGCAGTCAAATATTTATAATGTGTTTCACTGTCGAATGTAAGAATTCCCTTTGAGGAATCTTCAACGACACAAAAGGTATTGCTTAATCTGATATCAACACTGGCAGGCTGAATCTGCTCTTCTGTTATAGGTGTAATGGATAATGTTTTGTTATTTAGCATAGCTTGAATTGCCTGATCGGAAAGAACCATAATGATACCTCTGTAATTGATTTTAATGTCGAAAAACTACATTATAAGTTAAACATACATAATTATTCGAAAATTGTCAATGGAAAGTAATGCATTCGCTATAATTATAATATTCGAATACGCTTTAAAAGTGGTATATATTCTACTGGTTCGGCCGGAATGGGGATTCCGAAAATCTCATGCATTTCTTTTTCGCTCGGCAGAAAACAGTTTAATCTTTTGAGCATTTCAAGACAAACAGTTGCCAGATCGCCGTCTGGCTCACGAATCCAGGGATCGGCGCTTACGACAGCATTTTCAGGAAGTGATTTAAGCCATTCGCAGGTAATTTCTAATGTGCATGAGGATAGATGATAGGCTGAGCAATTCTGACGATGAGTCTCGGAAAGAGCATCGGGCATAGGCGTCATATCCTCAGACAGTGACGAGTTTTTTTGAATCTAAGAGACAGATAAGTTTTTATAGAATATTGCAGTAAAAAGAGGATACCTCTTTTATGGGCTAAAAATCCATAATAATAAGGTACCCTCTTTTTTGTTTTACAGAACCTGACAGAATTCTACCTGCTCTCCGGTGGGACTGAGGATCTTAAAATATTTGCAGCCTTTTTCCCAGAAATAAGGAATTCCTTCTACACCGTTGGTACAGATTTTGTACCCGGCATCTACGCAGTACTGGTAATCGGCTTCGATGTCATTTGAAACGTAGGAGATGTGGTCTATCTTGCCCTTTGCATCTTCAGGAAGAGAGTCATCCTGATACATTTCATATGTAACGGAACCATCCTTTGTTGTGAGAAAATAGGTGTTTCTTCCGGCAGGATTCTTAAAACATCCTTTGACCTGCAGGCCGAGAACCTGCTGATACCATGCAGCGTCTGCCTCTACGTCTGCGACGGCCAGTCCAATGTGGTCTAATTGTCTGTTCTTGATCATAAGTGCCTCCTGTAAAAAAGTGATTATCTGAAGTATACACCCGTTTGGAAAAATGTCCATTGTTCTGTGTCTGGAAGGGCTGTGTGAAAGAGGCAAAACGAAGGCAGGAAACTGTATTTTCCAAGCTGTATCTGCTCGCAAAAAAAGCTTGACTTTCTCTGTCCTGTTGTGATACACTGATTGGGCGTATGGAAGCAGGCTTTTTTTTTATGCCTAAAAAACAGCGGGTTTCCGCTGACGTAAACTAACAGGGAGAGCGAGGTGGAAGTTGTGCGTGTAAGAATCACATTGGCATGTACAGAGTGTAAGCAGCGTAATTACAACATGACGAAGGATAAGAAAACGCATCCTGACAGAATGGAAACGAAGAAATACTGTCGTTTCTGCAGAACACACACATTACACAAAGAAACGAAATAATCGGTAGATCCGTGCAAAGGAAGTGAAGATATGGCAGAGAAAACTGAAAAAGGTGTTAAGAAAAGCTGGTTCGACGGCCTGAAAGCTGAATTCAAGAAGATTATCTGGCCGGATCAGAAGTCACTGGTAAAGCAGACAGGTGCTGTAGTTGCCGTTTCTATCGTACTCGGAATGATCATCGCTATATTGGATTTTATTTTCAAATATGGCGTGGATATTCTGGTGAATATCAGTTTCTAAATGAATTGAGGGCAAAGGTGATTGTATGGCAGAAGCTAACTGGTATGTAGCTCATACTTATTCAGGGTATGAAAACAAAGTAAAGGCCAACATCGAGAAGACGATTGAAAACAGACATCTGGAAGATCAGATTCTGGAGGTCCGCGTGCCGCTTCAGGATGTTGTCGAAGTGAAAAATGGTGTGAAGAAAACAGTTCAGAAAAAGTTGTTTCCGGGCTATGTGCTTCTCAACATGGTGATGAACGATGATACCTGGTATGTTGTTCGAAATACCCGTGGTGTTACCGGATTTGTTGGCCCGGGATCCAAGCCGGTTCCGCTTACTGAGACCGAGATGTTCAATCTTGGCATTCAGGCTAACAATATCACAGTAGAGTTCGTCGAAGGCGATATGGTTACTGTAGTCGGCGGAGTATGGAAGGATACGGTCGGAGTCATCCAGACTGTAAACCAGGGTAAGCAGAGCGTCACAATCAACGTTGAGCTGTTCGGCCGTGAAACGCCGGTAGAATTAAGTTTCACAGAGATCAGAAAAATGTAAATCAGCGAATTATGAGCATGAAGCGCAGCGGAATGCGAATGATGTGTGTGCAAAGCACATGGGTTTACGAAGTAACAAGCAGATTTTTCCCGGCATGGGCCGCGGAACGTGGGAGGGACGAAACCCCCGACATTACCACATAGGAGGTGCCTGACATGGCAAAAAAAGTAACAGGTTATATTAAATTACAGATTCCTGCTGGAAAAGCAACACCGGCTCCGCCAGTTGGTCCGGCTCTTGGACAGCATGGTGTGAACATTGTTCAGTTTACAAAAGAGTTCAACGCAAGAACAGCTGACAAGGGCGACCTGATCATTCCGGTCGTAATCACTGTTTATGCAGACAGAAGCTTCAGCTTCATCACAAAGACTCCGCCTGCAG
>JAUNGD010000132.1 GCA_030524705.1 Lachnospiraceae bacterium
GTACAGAGACAGAGACAGACCTCTTTGGTGAGCAGGCTGTACTTTGCGGCGGCGTATGCGCACTGATGCAGGCAGGCTTCGAAACACTGGTAGAGGCTGGCTATGATCCGAGAAATGCATATTTCGAGTGTATCCATGAGATGAAGCTGATCGTAGACCTGATTTATCAGTCAGGCTTTGCAGGAATGAGATACTCCATCTCCAATACAGCAGAGTATGGTGATTATGTTACAGGACCGAAGATCATCACAGACGAGACAAAGAAGGCTATGAAGAAGATCCTTTCCGACATTCAGGATGGTACATTTGCAAAGGACTTCCTTCTGGATATGTCTTCCGCAGGAAGCCAGGTACATTTCAAGGCTATGCGTAAGCTGGCTGCTGAGCATCCGTCAGAGGTTGTTGGCGAAGAGATCCGTAAGCTTTACAGCTGGAATGGTGAGGACAAGCTCATCAATAACTAATACGATGCGGAGCACGGGAAATTTGCTCTGGGTAAAGCGGATAAACGTGGTTTGAAGCGTATATAAATTGAATCTTATATAAAAAGGATCTGCGATGAGAAGGTCATTTTGTGAGTATGCAAAGTCTTTTTATCATTGACAATACATGTCGGCAAAATTCAGAGAATCCGGGCTCCTACTTCTCGGGGAAAAAATGTGCCAGCAGGGGCAGGGATTCCTCGCCCTTACGGCAGACGAAGCCGACCTCTCTTTTGGGAAAAGGGATCCCGACGGGGACCTCCACCAGTATTCCTTCGTCCAATTCTGTCTGGACAAATTCACGGATGACGCAGGCGATTCCCAGGCTGATCTGAGCGAACTGGATCAGCAGGTCCATGGAGGTCACCTCCAGGATATGGCTGAGCTCGATCCGACGCTCCTTTAATTGCGTGTTTACAGACTGCCGTGTGATGTTTTCTTCATCCAGCATCATAAAGGTTGCCGTATGGAACAGCGGCTCGCCGGGATAGAGCTCCTGCTGGTTTTTTAAATATTGTCTGGTGGCGACGAAGGTATCGCTGATGGACAGAAGCGGGCGGAAATGATAGCCCTGCAGCTTTTTGGGGCGGCCGATCAGTCCGACGTCGATTTTACCCTCGTCCAGAAGGTGAAGGGTCTGATAGGTGGACTGGCAGGTGATGGTGATCCGCGTCTGGGGATAATCCGTAATATAGGGCTTCAGATGCGAAAGCAGGACATATTTGCTTAGGGTAGAGCTGGCGCCGAGACGGAGCCGGGGAATATCCCGGGAGCGGTTGTGCAGGATCGTATTTTCTCCCTCCATGAGCAGGGAAAATGCTTCTTTTGTTTTCTCAAATAATACTTCTCCGTCGGGAGTGAGGGTTACGCCTCTGGAATTTCTTTTAAAAAGAGTAGTATCGAGGTTTTCTTCCAGCTTTTGGATCGCCTTGCTGATGGCGGGCTGGCTGATAAAAAGCTCTCTGGCGGCTTGGGAAATATTTCCGGTACGTCCTACGGTCAAAAATATGTGGTATAAAGACAAATTTTCCTGCATGGTTTTCCTCACTGAACGATATAACTTGTAATTATAATAAATATTATTAATATGTATTAGTATTATAACAGAACTCATGCTACAATGACAACATATTAATGCAGCAGGAGGATAAAAAAATGGGAATGACAATGACACAGAAAATTCTTGCAGCAGCAGCGGGACTTGAGTCTGTGGAAGCCGGACAGCTGATTGAGGCGAATCTTGATCTTGTGCTTGGAAATGATATTACATCTCCGGTGGCGATTCACGAAATGGATAAATTCAATTCGGACAAGGTGTTTGATAAGGACAAAATCGCACTTGTCATGGATCACTTTATTCCGAATAAGGACATCAAATCTGCAGAGCACTGCAAATGCGTGCGGGAATTTGCCTGTAAGCATGATATTACCAACTATTTTGATGTAGGACAGATGGGGATCGAGCATGCGCTGCTTCCCGAGCAGGGACTGACGGTGGCAGGAGATGTGATCATCGGCGCTGACTCCCATACCTGTACGTACGGCGCTCTGGGAGCATTTTCCACCGGAGTGGGAAGCACGGATATGGCGGCAGGTATGGCGACGGGAAAGGCATGGTTTAAGGTTCCGTCGGCTATTAAGTTCAATCTGGTAGGCAAGCCTTCAAAATGGGTGAGCGGCAAGGATGTGATCCTTCACATTATCGGAATGATCGGCGTGGACGGGGCACTCTACAAATCCATGGAATTTACCGGAGAAGGCATTCAGTATCTGAGCATGGACGACCGCTTTACCATTGCAAATATGGCGATTGAGGCAGGCGGGAAGAACGGCATTTTCCCGGTGGATGATCTGGCAAAAGAATATATGAAGGAGCATTCTAAGAGAGAATACAAGGTTTATGAGGCGGACGAGGATGCTGTTTACGATGAGGAGTATACGATTGATCTGAGCACTTTGAAATCAACCGTGGCGTTTCCGCATCTCCCGGAAAATACAAAGACCGTGGACGAGATTGCAGAGGATGTTGTCATTGATCAGTCCGTGATTGGTTCCTGCACGAACGGCCGTATGGAGGATCTGCGCACGGCTGCGGCGATTCTGAAGGGGCGCAAGGTGAAAAAGGGCGTTCGCTGTATCGTGATCCCGGCGACCCAGGCAATTTATCTCCAGGCGATGGAGGAAGGGCTTCTGAAGATCTTTATTGAAGCAGGAGCGGCAGTCAGCACACCGACCTGCGGTCCGTGCCTCGGCGGATATATGGGCGTTCTGGCAGCCGGTGAGCGTTGTATTTCCACAACGAACCGGAACTTTGTAGGTCGTATGGGACATGTAGAGTCTGAGGTTTATCTGGCAAGCCCGGCGGTGGCGGCGGCCAGTGCGGTGACCGGTAAGATTTCTACACCGGATGAGCTGGGATTATAAGGAGGAAAAGTACATGAAGGCATCAGGCAGAGTTTTTAAATATGGAGATAATGTAGATACAGATGTTATTATTCCGGCACGTTATCTGAATTCCTCAGATCCGGCGGAGCTGGCAACACACTGCATGGAGGATATAGATAAGGATTTTGTTGCGAAGGTGGCAAAAGGAGATATTATAGTGGCAGAGAAGAATTTCGGCTGCGGTTCCTCCAGAGAGCATGCGCCCATCGCCATCAAGGCCGCGGGAGTAAGCTGCGTCATTGCAGAGACGTTTGCCAGAATTTTTTACCGCAATGCAATCAACATCGGACTTCCGATCATTGAATGTCCAGAGGCATCCCGGGGAATTGAAGCCGGAGACGAGGTGGAGGTCGATTTCGACAGCGGCATGATCTACAACCGGACGAAGGGGACAGAATTTAAGGGGCAGGCATTCCCGGAATTTATGCAGAAGATTATTAAGGCTGAGGGCCTGATCAATTATATCAATCAGGCATAATCAGAAAAAGATAGAAGTATGTACAAAGAGTCAGGTCTGTTATTGAAAAGATTTGGCTCTTTGTACGATTTTGCCCGGTCTCTTTTGATAATTTATATTGGAATTTTAGAATAAATGTGTTATATTTTAATTTGACTGGTAAAGAGCTTTTCAGCAGAATACCGTATTGTGTTAGATATTTTGTAGAAAATGCCGTGAGTTTGTTAGGAGGAAAAGGTAAAAATGAAAAAAGCGATGATGTTTGTCATGGCGGCAGCGCTGACTGTTTCCATGGCCGGTTGCAGCTCCACGCCGAAGGAGACTGAGAAAGTTACCGAGAAAGTGACTGAGGCAGTGACCGAGAAGGAGACCGAAACGGAAGTAGCGACTGAGGCAGCGACGGAAGCGGAAAGCG
>JAUNGD010000052.1 GCA_030524705.1 Lachnospiraceae bacterium
TCGGACAAACGGTTTTCAAGACCGCCTCGTTATGACCACTTCGATACCTCTCCATGTCCGCACCAGTAACTAGCGCAGGATTTATAATAGCAGTTTTGGTGAATTCTGTCAACAAGAATTTTCACTTTTTTTAATTTTTTTTGAAATAAAGGTACAGTTTTTTATTCCGTTTATCTGCCGGCCTGTTTACGCGAAACGATGCCCCCATATTGCCTCTGCCAGCGTTAAATCTTCCGGCGTTGTAATCTTAATATTCTCATAGGAGCCCTCTATGAGTTTTACCGGAACTCCTTCTTTATATTCAACGAGCATCGCATCATCCGTAATTTTCAATTCCTCCAAATCATTTTGGATTCGCTGCTCATGTGCATGAAGAATCAATTCATATGAAAAGGACTGCGGCGTCTGAATCATCCACAGCTTTTCCCGGGGCAGCGTCTTTTCCACGTATCCGCTCTCGTTGCTCATCTTGATCGTATCCTTTACCGGCATTCCCACGGTACACGCACGAACCTGAGGCAGCTCTGCCCATATCCGTTCAATCATAGCCTCATCCACAAAGGGTCTGGCCCCATCGTGGATCATTACATAATCACAGTCTGAGAGGGCTTTTAAGCCTTCATATACAGAATCATGGCGTTCTTTTCCACCCGCTACGATTTTTCGAGCCTTCGTAATTCCAAATGCCTCCACGATTTCCTTCCTGCACCGATCTATATCATTTTCACTGCACACCAGCACAATCTCATCAATCCTCCTGCTGCTCTGAAACGCATTCAGTGAATAATACAGAACTGGTTTATCCCCGATCAGCATATATTGTTTTTTTACATTACTGTGCATCCGGCTTCCGCTTCCGCCTGCCAATACGACCGCCGCAGTTTTCATTTTACTCTCGCCCCTCCCCGCTTCGCCGCAGTTTTTATTCCGCTCCCGTTTCTTTCCCGCTTCGCTGCTGTTTTCATTCCACTTCCGTTTCTTTCCTCTTTGCAGCTGCTTCCTTCCGAAAAGATATTGCGGATATATCTTATTTGTACAAATCTTTCTATTTCCCTACTATTTCTTTTCTATCTCTCGCCGAGCTTCAAATTCGGTACTGCATTCAGATCCAGGCCATGCCGCACGCCTTTGCAGTATTCGTAATATCCTGCTGCTCCGATCATTGCTGCGTTATCTGTACAAAGTATCGGGGACGGCCGGTAAAACGTAATATTATTAGCCCTGCACGCCTCCTCCATCGTAGTCCGGATCGTACTGTTTGAGGCAACGCCTCCGGCAATCGCCAGCTTGTCCATACCGGATTCCTTCACTGCCAGAATTGCATGTTCTACAAGAACATCTGTCACAGCCTTCTGGAACGAGGCTGCCACATCTGCCTCCACAATAGTCTCGCCCTTCATCCTGCATCCGTTCAGATAATTCAGCACCGCCGACTTTAAGCCGCTGAAACTGAAATCATACGGCGCGTCTTCAATCTTCGCCTTCGGAAAGTGAATCGCATTCGGATTGCCCTCTTTCGAAAGCCTGTCAATTTTGGGGCCGCCGGGATACCCCAGACCGATCGCCCGGGCTACCTTGTCAAAAGCTTCCCCGGCCGCATCATCTCTTGTCCTGCCCAGGATTTCATATTCTCCGTATTCCTTAACCTTTACCAGATGGGTATGGCCTCCCGAAACCACCAGACAGATAAAGGGCGGTTCCAGGTCCTTATTTTCAATATAATTTGCAGAAATATGACCTTCGATATGGTGCACGCCCACCAGAGGCAGATTCGCGGCATAGCTGATCGCCTTCGCTTCTGCCACTCCTACCAGCAGCGCTCCCACGAGTCCCGGGCCATACGTCACGGCAATGGCATCCATATCCTCCAGATTTTTGCCGGCCGCCGTCAAAGCCTCTTCGATTACCTGATTTATCTTCTCAATATGCTTTCTCGAAGCAATTTCCGGCACAACGCCGCCGTAAAGCTTGTGCAGCTCAATCTGTGAGGAAATAATATTAGACAGCACTTCTCTTCCGTTTTTCACCACAGCCGCCGCCGTCTCATCACAGGAGCTCTCAATCGCAAGTATTAAAACATCTTTCTCTTTCATTGCATGCCTCCGTCATTCATCCTTGAAGTCAAGCTCTATTGTTTTTCCATCTTTTCCCGGATAGATCGCCGGATATATTTTTCGAATATGGTCAATATATTCCTCCGGCCGCACCAACGACGGGCTGTAATGAGTCAGCCACATCTGCTCCGGCCTCGCTTTTCGCGCCAGCCTCGCGGCCTCCTCAAAGGTCATATGCTTGTACTCCACGGCCTTTGCCGCCTTCTCCGGCTCGCCGTACATTCCTTCGCAGATAAATAAATCCGCGCCTTCTGCCTGTTTTGCAATCGCATCCACCGGTCTTGTATCGGTACAGTATGTCAGCTTAATTCCTTTTCTTGCAGGTCCGAGTACGTCCTCCGGGCAGTACGTGCGCCCCTCTGACTCAATAATCTCACCCTTTTGAAGCCTGCTCCAGAATTTCATCGGAATCTCCGCAGCCTTCGCACGCTCAACATCAAATTTGCCTGCGCGGTCAATTTCTATCGTATAGCCATAGCAGGTGACATTGTGATTCACACGAAAAGCAGTTATTTTGTACCCTTTCTGTTCAAAAACCTGCTCCGGCCCCTGAATTTCTTTAAATATGATCGGAAACGGCAGCTCGGGAGCAATAACCCGCAGCGCATTCACTACCCGCTCCAGACCTTTAGGGCCAATCAGCGTCAGCGGCTCCGTGCGCTCCGCATTCCCCATGGTGAGCAGAAGCCCCGGAAGGCCGCTGATATGATCGCCATGGTAATGGGTAAAGCAGATCGTGTCGATGGGCTTAAAACTCCATCCCTTTTCCTTAATTGCAATCTGCGTTCCCTCTCCACAGTCGATCAGCAAATTGCTTCCATTGAATCTTGTCATCAGAGAAGTCAACCATCTATACGGCAGCGGCATCATCCCTCCGCTGCCCAGCAAACAAACATCCAGCATAACATTCCTCTTCTCTATAAATATTCTTCCACCGTTACCGGCAGCGCAAAAGTTTTGCAAATTTTGTCATAGCATGCTTCGCACAGACAAAACGAATGCTTTTCTCCATCCTTTTCCGAAAAATATCCCCAGTTCCATTCCACCTGGAGTACCCCTTCCCGGATCATATCCTGCTCTTTTGCAATTTCTTTGCCGCATCCATTACACCGCAGTATCTTATCTTCTCTCATCCTGTTCCTCCTGTCCCTTTTCTAAAATAAGCGCTCGCAGCCCCTCGGGTTTCGCTGCAATTTCCTTCGCAAATTGCACCGCAGCAAATAGTTGCTCGCCATCCGGCGCTCGCAACTATTTTAATTCAAACATCCTGTAATGCCTACTGGGAATCGCTGAGAAACAGGAACAAGCTTTATTCTGTCCACATGATAAGCGCATCTTCTCTGGGCTTTTCATAAAAATTTTTTCGGATACCGGCAGAAACAAAGCCCAGCTTCTGATAAAGATGTATCGCCGCCGCATTGCCTGTGCGCACCTCCAGAGTGTACCGCATGATTCCGCGCTCTTTTCCCCGGCGCATCAGCTCCTGCAGCATGGCATGCCCCACTCCCCTGCCGCGCTCCTCCGGACTCACAGCCACATTTGTAATATCTGCTTCATCAAAGGACTGCAGCAATCCGCAGTAGCCCAGCAGCCTGCCCTTCTCCCGGACAACGAGATACAGGGTATCCTGGGACTGCAGGGAAGACAAAAAACCGTTTTCGCTCCAGGGCATTGTAAAAATCTGCCGCTCCAGCACCGCCACCTCCGGCACATCCTGGGGCGTCATTTCTGACACTTCAAATTCCATGACCACTCATGCCTCTTTTGCAGCGTTCTTCATCGCTTCCGCCCGCTCCCGCTCTGCCTGGGACAGCCGCAGGTAATCCGGCGCATGCTCCGCAGCCGTCTCAGTTCTGCCCTCCTTCACATAACGAACCGCCAGCGCAGCCACTGACGCCGCCCTCTGCCGGTTCATGTTTGCCGGGGCAAAACGATACGAAATCTTCATCAGGCCTGCCAGCATCGCCTTGTATACCGGCACGCCGTCCCCCAGAAAAACGACTTCGCCTCCAAGCTCATTCAGTTTTCCGGCAATTTCTTCTACAGCCATCGGACTTTGCGGTTCAACGATCTGCAGCTCTTCCCCTTCAAAACGATAGATCCCGGTATATACCTGATTACGTCTGGCGTCCATCAGCGGACAGATATAGCTTCCGCAGCCATACAGATTATATGCCAGGGCGTCTACCGTAGGAATGTGTACCAACGGCTTATCCAGTGCCAGCCCCAGCCCCTTCGCGGTAGCCGAGCCAATACGCAGCCCAGTAAAAGAGCCTGGCCCTGCCGCCACCGCTATCACATCAATCGTCTTCAGGTCAAGCTCTATCATCTTCGCCACTTCATCCAGCATGGGAAGAAGCGTCTGCGAATGTGTTTTTTTATAGTTAACCGTATACTCCGCCAGCAAAACATCCTCTGTGGCAACTGCAACGGAAGCCACCAGGCCTGAGCTGTCCAACGCCAATATCTTCATCTCTACGCACTCCTATATCTGTTTATTCCACGGTAATCCTGCGAAAATCAAAGCCGCGTTCCAGATCTTTTTCGATCTTAATATAAATCGTCTGTTCCGGCATAAGCTCTTCGATCAGATTCGCCCATTCCACGAGACAGACACCTTCCCCGTAGAAATAATCCTCATATCCAATCTCGTCCATCTCTTCCAGGTCAGTAATTCGATATACATCGAAATGATAAAAAGGAAGCCTTCCCTCGTCATATACCTGAACAATCGTAAAGGTAGGACTGCTCACCGGCTCGGTAATGCCAAGCCCCGCCGCCATGCCCTTGGTCAGAACAGTTTTTCCAACGCCAAGATCCCCCACCAGCGAAAAAACCTGTCCCGGCCTGGCCTTTTCTGCAAGACGCTTTCCAAGCTCCCACGTTTCTTTTTCAGAATTCGTCTCTATGATCATATTTTCCTCCGGCACCACTCATGTCCTGTTTTGCACTCCCGCGCATAATTTTGCGACAAAGCCGTGCCCTGTTTTTATTTTAATTTCAGAAGCTTTGGGGAAACATGTTTTCTCAGAAGCTCCCGGGCCGGACTCTCCTGCGCGCCCATCTGTTCTTTGACCCAGATGCATGCGTTCCTGCTTCCGGTGTATACCAGAATGCATTTTGAAGTCTCCCGGACCTTTTTTACTGCCTCCCATTTCACTTCGCTCGCTGCCTCTCCCTGAGTCACCGCCATTCCCTCTTCCGTGAGAACGTAATGCAGCGGCTCTTTAAACACCGGGTTCAGCTTTGCCTGACGGAGCGCCTGCGTATACAGCGTCCAGGGCTGATAAACCAGAAATAAAATGCCAAACAGTGCGTAAATCCATTTGTTTGCCCCGCCGTCTCCCATGGTTGCAAAATAATAGGCCAGTAACGCCGCTCCCGCCACAACGCTGAAAATTCCGCTGAACCCATGGTACGCATGGTACATCAGAAAACGATACATGGTACCCGTCGTCATTTTAATTTCAAATTCTGCTTTCATCTTTTCCTCCTGCCTGCAAAAATGCAAAAGGCTCTTTGTCATTCAGAAAATGCATCAGCATATACGAGCAGATGATCGCCACCCGCTCTTCTTTCAGTATGCGTCTTACTTCCTCCCGATCTGCAAGCACGACCTCTATCTCCTCACCATCTTCCAGTCCCTCTGCACTGATCTCTCCATCCGCATATCCATACACCGTACCGCAGCATTCATCAGTCATGCCTATCGTAGTATAATAAGGTTTTTCAAAAATTGTGTCCACCTTCAGCGGATGCAGCGTAAGCCCTGTTTCCTCCCGCATCTCGCGCACGGCAGAAGCATGATAATCCTCTCCGGGTTCCACCAGTCCGGCCGGAAATTCATATATATAATTATCGATGGCATACCGGTACTGCCGTATCAGTACGACACGATCCCTTTTTTCTCCATAAAGACTGTAAATGATCACACCATCCGGCTTTTGCTTTTTCGTGGACAGCTCCAGCTTCTCCTGGTCCTTGGCTCTGGAAGCTACGTAATATCTGCCCGGCTTTCCCACTCGATTCTCCACCTCCAGATTGTAAAGGTTGACAAAAGGATTGTGAGTGACCTGCTCAATCTTCTTAATTTTTCCCATAAAAATACGCTCCTCTCTGAATCCGAATAAAAATACTGCAGAATATCAGTATCCTGCAGTATCTATAGCGTCAATATACAAAGAACAACACAGCCAGAACAAAATTAATTTCAGTTCTGCATCTGACGGTTTCTCTTTGCTGCCGGTTGTTCCTGTGCGGCATTATGCAAAACTTTACTGATTCGCTTATATAATACCATAGTCGGCACAGAAATCAATACACCTTTTAACAGATTCAGCGGTGCAACCGCCATCAGCGCCAGCATCGGAACACTGTCAATCGCCGGATTGATGGCAGTACCCATACCTACGATTGCATCCAGCGGCATTCCGTAGAGCCTTGAAAACGCCGGAATCAGATAAAATGCATTGAACATGCTTGCAAAAACCGTAATAATCACAGTTCCGACAACCAGTCCGGCCAATGCCGTCTTTCTCGTCTTCTTTACGTGATAGACAATGGAGGCCGGTACAACAAAAGAGCATCCTACGACAAAATTCGCAAGGTCTCCCACGAAGGCAGTGCTGGTTCCCTTAATGACAAGCTTCAGAAGGATCTTAACCAGCTCAATGATGACTCCTCCCACCGGGCCGAGATAAAATGCTCCGATCATAACCGGAATCTCGCTGAAGTCAAGCTTGTAAAAGCCCGGAGCCAAAAACGGTACGGGGAAGTCAAACAAATGCAGCAGCATAGCCAGAGCACCCAGCATTCCGCAGATTGTGATGTAGCGCGTTTTCTTTACCTGCGTCAGATTATCCTTCAGCAGTTTCACCTCTACCAGCTCCGACACTCCGACAATCGCCAGAATAACGACGGCACAGATCAGCAAAAACTGTAAATTCTCCGCGGCTGCCTGTAAAAATCCTGTTCCCATAATTCATTCTCCTTTTCTGTAAATAATCGGGACAATTCCCATGATATTTAAGAAAAGCTCTCCCTGGTCGCACTGTACTGCACATAAAAACCGCCCCGGAATCCTCAATCTGATAAACTCCGCGGCGGTGTCGTACCATCACAAATACACTGCTCTCTTCTCTCATCCAGACTATACTGTCGGTACCGGAATTCGCCTGAAGCTGACGTCACCGGTTCAGCCGCCTAAGCGGGTCGCGGACTATACCGCCGGTGGGGAATTACGCCCCGCCCCGAAGAACCAATTCTTAAACTATAGCCATTATAAAGCCTGTGGCAGCAATTTGCAACTATTTTTTATTCTGACTGCGCTTTCTATTATCCAAGCTGCACCCTTACTTCCTTCGGCAAATCGTAAAACTCTGAATACACGTCCTTATTCTCCGTAATCTTTACCTCCGCTGAAGGTGTAAGAGACAATACCTGATGCCACGTCCCCTTTTTCAGGCATACCGGTTTGTCCAGAACGAACGCCTTATAATCCTCCGGCGTCCCGTGCTCCGCCACAAGAAGAACCGTGACCCCGGAAAGCGGTTCAAAGGTCTCCATTGAGGTGGGATGATTTTCTATTCTCTGAATTGTCTTATTCGTATAACGAAAAACGGCCAGAATCCAGGGCTTTTCTTCCTCGGTCTCCAATATCTCATAGCTTCCGTCAAAACCCGGTGTAAATTCGATCACACTGCCAAAGGGTGCAAAAGCTTCTCTCGTAATACTCTCTAATACTGCCATGTTTCCTCCTTGTATTTTATCCGTTACTATTTGGCCATCTTACCGTACAAAATGCCGTTTTGATGGCTCCTGTCACGTTTCAGCACCTCCGCAAAACAGGAAGCCGCCTCCTGCCGCTTTCCAGTTCCCAGATTCCCCAGTCCCATCAGGTAATAACAGTGAGCCTCATTTTTCAGATTCAGGTTTTCCTCAAAAATCAGGAAATCCGGAAGGGATACCGCAAAATAATCAATACGCATATTATCGCGGATATGTTTCTCACCGTAATCCAGCAGCTTGTAGAAGCAGGCGTTCGCAGCGCGCTGATTTCCCAGCTTTTCAAATGCCAGTCCTTTATACAAAATCATATCCGCCGGCTGATCGTTGTAGTACATCATTCCGGCCGGTTCGTCGGTGCCCTCGGTGGCCTTCTCGAAACAATCTCCGGCGCTCTTCGTATCCCCCAGTGCCTCTTTCACACAGCCCAGATTATAGTACAGATGGTTGTCCTTCGTTCCCTCCAGACGTCCCTCTCCCAGATTTTCCGGATAAATAAGGGCTTTTTCCAGAAGCTCCTCTGCCCGTGTCCAGTCTTCCTCTGCCATTGCAGCCTTCGCCAGTTCCAGAAGCGCAGTTTTATACTGGGTCGTCACCTTACCTTCCGCGCCTTCCCAGGGCCGGAACACATGACCCATAATCGTGTCGTAAGCATCCTGGTGTCTTCCTGCACTGTTCAACAGCGTAACATATTCTATCATAACATCATCCCGCTTCTCCTTCAGCTCAGGATATTTCTCATAGTTTTCCAGTCTCTCCTCCGGGCTGACATTCAGCTTTTTGTAAAGCTGATCCAGCTCCAGAAATACCCGGGCATCCGAGGGATCCAGTGCAAACGCCTTTTCCAGCTTCTGCCTTGCTTTCTCCGGTTCCTTACATTTATTATAATACGCCAGCGCCAGATTGCGCAGCACCGTCGGGAAGGCAGCATCCTGGCTTTCTGATTTTTCCCACAGGGCCGTCGCTCTTTCGAACTGAAGCTTGTCGTAAAACAGGCAGCCCAGATAATAGTTTGCCTTCGGCGCACAGTTGCATACGGAAATGGCACGCTCCAGCACAAAAATATCCTCCAGCTTGTTCGGGAAGCAGTACAGCGGCGAGGACTGCTCGGCCCGGGCATAATCCTCCAGCTCAGCAGCAGCGTCTCCCATGCAGCCTTTATAATATCCCTTATAATAGCTCAGCATCGGCTTATCCTGCGTACACTGCTCCAGCATAGCCACCGCCTCTCCATAGCAGCCTGACTCCGCATAATCCCTGGCAGCCATCAGGTAATTCTCATGAAAATCCCTCATCAGGCCGTTCATGGAGACAAGAATTTCCGGCGTGCCTTTTATCTGATACAGTTCAAACATGGACACGTAATCAAACCGGTCCACCTGCAGATTTGCTTCCAGCCATGTCAGAGCGCATTCTTCTCTTCCCATTCTGCGCAGTATCACGGCCTTCAGTCCCCGCGCCTTTATATTATGGGAGTTCTTGACAAGTCCCTTTTCCACAAATTCCAGCGCCGCTTCTAAATCGCCTTTCCGTACTGCAATACACGCCAGATAATAGAATGACATTTCCTGCTGTTCACTGCTCCAGGTCGCTTTATAAAATGCATCAAATGCTTCATCATACTTCTGCTGGTAGAATAATACCAGTCCAAGATGATAATACGCTTCGCTGTCATAGGGATTCGGATTCTTCCAGGTCAGCCGTTTCAGCGCTTTCCGGAAATGCTTTTCCGCCTCCGCGAAACAGCCTCTGCGCATCAAAAGCAGACCATACGCATTGTTGATACGGATATCTCCAGAATCCCGCTTCAATCCCTCCAGATAATACGGGTCCGGCAGGTATGTTGCATGGCGGTACTGCTCGATATGCTGCCCGGTCAGGAACAATTCCTCATTTGTCATAATATCCTCCGGATCCTTTGCGGCCTCCGCCGGCTTTGCCAGCTCCGGTATTCCTTCCTCGCCGGGCTGATACTCTACCAGAAGCTTTGTTCCGTCAAGAACACGTACCCTGACATCGCTTTCCTTTCTCACCTTTGCCGGTACTGTCTTCATAAAAATATCATTCGGCGACAGCACCGTATTCTCCCGGAAAATTTCTTCTCCCTGGTTATCAATCGTAATGACAGCATTCTCATATCTGCCTGTTCCGTATACGCAGACAAATATTCCCTCTTCTCTGACTTCCATATTCAGCACAGCATGTATGCTGGCATTTTTAACGGCCCCTACTTCTTTGTAAGGCATGAAATACTGCTTAAAAGTCTTTTCCTCAAAAGGCTTCAGCCACGTAAAATCCGGCTGATTGTCTGTGTAGACTCCTGTCATCAGCTCAATGTAAGGCCCGTCCTCATCCGTCAGGTTACGGTCCCAGGCTTTTCCAAATTCTCCGCAGCCCCAGGTCCACTGCTTTTTGCCCGGGGAAATATGATGGTCCGCTACATGCAGGATTCCGGCTCTTTTTCCGTAATCATATCCGCCCACAAAATCATAGTCGGATTTTTCCGCCATATATGAGGTGGGCACCGGAATATTTTTATATCTGGAAATATCCACGCCTTCACTGTAATCATGCTTATAATAAACACCTGTGGCTATCGGGAAACGGGATACATCACGTTTCCCATGATCCATAACAGAATGAACATCCGGCGGGAATATAGACTGTGTGTTGTCATTGACCGCCACTGCCGGATTTGCCCACCACAGAAATGTCTGCGGCATTGCGGTTCTGTTGTAGAGCTGTCCGCGAATCTCGATGTATGCCTTGTCCGGATACAGAGTAAAACCTGTAATTCCCTTTGTACCATACATCTGGTCAACATCGTGTACAAACAACGTCTTGCTGCCGTCTTCGTTTTCCTGGATCACATGATCCACCGGCATATAGGTCGTAGGACGATGGTGCTGCGGCCAATTGAACTCGATACCGCCGGAAATCCACGGTCCGGCCAGTCCCACCAGCGCCGGTTTGATCACATGATTATAATAAACAAAATCATAATCATTCGTTTTATCATACGCTCTCTGGATACGTCCCCCCAGCTCCGGCAATACCATAATACGGATGTACTCATTTTCGAGGTAAACCGCCTGATACGCCTTATCCCTCTTCTCGGTGCTGATTGTCTCTGTCGTGGGATACGGATATACCTTTCCGCAGCTTCCCTGATATACCCTCTTTTCCAGAAACATGGGATTTTTGTCAGCGGCGCCAATTTCATACGTCGGAATCATTACCTGTTCTTCCCAGATTCTTACAGTCTCCATAGTAACCTCCATATAAAAATTATTTTTTTTGCTTTGTTTTTCAATCTATGTATTATGAATTATATTCGTTGTTTTCGTTACTTTCATTATTTGATATTGCTTACTCATTTAAATAAATTGCGAAGTCAAAAATATTGCTTTTTGGGGCAAAACATTTTACAATAGCTGATAAAGGAGGGGATTTTATGCGTTCAAAAGAAGCCAAAGTCTGCCCGGCTTCAGACTACTACGTATACGTGCCCAGCGCCGTTGCGTCCAAAATTTATCTTTACCCTGTCGCACTGGGATACTTTTATTACGAACCAGGGTATTATCTGCACAGAAACAGCTATGACAGCATCCTGCTCATGCATATCAGAAGCGGAAAATGTATTCTGAAAATCAACGGAAAAGACTGCACGGCAGCCCGGGATCAGATTGTCCTTCTGGACTGCTACCGCCCCCACGAATACGGCAACGGCGGTTCCGGCATTCTGGAAATTTCCTGGATTCACTTCGATGGTCCCCTGGCCCGGGAATACTATGATATTATCACTTCGGCTTATGGGAATATCATGTCCCCGGAAAATCTGTATCCGATTGCTCACAACATGGATAAGATTCTGAATCTGTTCCGCAGCTCCTCCCCCGTCCGGGAGGCTTCCGTATCCGGCTGTCTGACACAGATTCTGACAGAGCTGCTGACCATGCGGTCCGAACAGAATTCCAGCTCTTCCCGTGCGAAAATTGTCGAGAATTCGATTGCTTACATCAATGAGCATTTCAGCGAACCGCTCACCTTAGAATCCATTGCCCAGAATTCTAATTTAAGTCCTTATCACTTTACAAGAGTATTTACAGCTGAAACGGGCTTCACACCGCATCAGTATCTGATTGCCACAAGGCTGAATTCCGCCAAATTTCTGCTGCGCACGCCTGGAATGTCCATAAAAGAAATTGCGTTCAACTCAGGCTTTAACAGCGAAAGCAGCTTTTGCACCACCTTCCGCAAGTGGGAACACATGACTCCCAGCGAATACCGATGCCATTCCGATGCCTCTGCGGACTAACATTTCCATTTTTGCGTAAAAAGGGACTGCGGCACAAATGTGAAACAGCCAGATATCCTGTCATACTGTGCAGCAGTCCCAATTTTGCTTATTCAGCAGCTTTTCCCATTACATCTTTATAGTTTTCCGGAGTTACCACTACTGCGTCTACTGCTGTTTCCAGATCAACGTCTTCCCCATTGATCAGTTTCAGGAGAACCTCTACAGAACCTGCTCCTACAGAGTCAGATGAGAAGTACGCCGCTGCCTTCATGCATGTTCCGTCAGCGCCCTTATCATTCCACTCATCCTTTGCCATATATCCGCCGAGTCCGACTACACATGCATCTGCATCCAGACCTGCAGTCTCCAGTGCACGGCAGGCGCCGATGGTACCTTCTTCGTTTGCACCTGTTACGAGCCATGTCGTAATCTGCGGATTTGCGGTAAACACGGCTGCCGCTGCGGTATTTCCCTTGTCTGTCGTTCCGTCATAGTCTGCATAGAAAATATTATCTTCACTGAAATCCGGGCAGAGTTCTGTGAACTTGTCATATTCGCCTTCAGCTCTCGGTACGCAGCTTGATACTGTGTCCATTGTCATAATCAGAAGACCGACTCCTTCTTTTCCTACCAGTTCATTTTCCGTCGCATAGTTTGCCAGCCACTCGCCGTTCGCTTCTCCGATCACATACGCATTGATGCCTACCCACGGCGCCAGCTTCTCGCCTGCATCATCCTGCAGCGCGTCATCTGCCGCTACAATCGGAATACCTGCTTCGGCTGCCTTGTCAACAGTTGCCTGGGACATCGTCTGGTCAGGAATACACGTAACGATACCGGATGCCTTATTTGCGATTGCATTGTCGATAGCCTTGAGATACTCTTCCGGATTCATTTTTGCATCCACATAGATAAATTCTCCGCCGGCTTCCTCTACTGCCGCCTGGGCCGCTGCTCCCTCGTCGATGAACCAGGTCTGATCCCCTGCTTTGTAAATACCGTAAACCACCAGCTTGTCCTCTTCTGCATTTGCGGTCATGCATCCTGCCATCAGCCCGGTCACCGTTGCCGCAGAAAGAATTACACTCATCATTTTCTTGTTCATAAATTTGTCCTCCTTAAAAATAAGTTTTATTTACAATCACACATACGTGTGAAAGGTCCGTAAGTGATATGATATATAATTATTTAATATTTCTCATGCTTGCTTCCAGGAGTTCCTTTTCCCTTCTCTCTTTACGAATATAATCAGAAGTAAGGGCGAACAGAAGCAGAGCGCCTCTGGCTACGTACTGCCAGAAGGTCGGCACATTTACCATAATAAGTCCCGTATTGAAGGCCTGGATCAGGATAACGCCCAGCACTGTTCCGAACATGCTTCCCACGCCCCCGGCAAAGGATACGCCGCCCAGAATAACCGCCGTAATAGCATCAAATTCCAGATTGACATTCGCCGCAGGCTGTCCGGAATTCATTCTGGCAGCAAAAATAATTCCACCCATGGAGGTCAGCACACCGATAAGTATAAAACAGGTCGTAATAATTTTCTGCGGATTCAGACCTGCCAGTCTTGCCGCCTCGGAGCTTCCGCCGATGGCGTACACACTGCGTCCGAATTTCGTTTTGGCAAGAATAAATCCAAACACCGCGAAGGACAGGATCATCAGCCATACGGAAACGGGAATTGTCAGAAATCTGGCTTTTCCAAGGGCAAGAAATGTCTTATTGCTGATGGAAATCGGCTTCCCGTCGCAGATAATATAGGCAAATCCACGGATTACCGACTGGGTAACAAGGGTTGCGATAAAGGCTTCCAGCTTGATTTTATTTACCATCCATGCGTTAAACAGCCCCACTGCAACGCCGGCCAGCAGCGTAATAAGAACAGCCGCAAGAAACGGAAGTCCCTTGGAAAGCAGGAGCGCAGCCAAGGTTCCGCAAAAAGCTGCCAGTGAACCCGGTGACAAATCATTCTGCCCCGCAATAATCAAATACGTATGGCCCACTGCCACCATTCCCACCAGGGAAGCCGCCACCAGAAGGTTTACCATATTAGTCCAGCTCAGGAAATTCCTGTTCAGACAGGTAAACAGCACAAAAACCACAACGATCGCTGCCAGCAGGATCAGCTTGTCTCCTCCGATTACCTGCAGAAGTTTATTTTTTTCTTTTTTCTTTTCCATATTACTCATTTGCTTCCTCCCCCATCATTCCCAGACTGAGCAGTCTGTCTTCACTGGCCTCTTCCCGAGACACCTCACCTACAATGCGCAAAGCTCTCATGACGATAATTCTGTCTGAAAGTCCGATTACCTCCGGCATTTCAGAAGAAACAAGTATCACTCCGAGCCCCTGCTTTGCAAACTCACAAATCATGCTGTAAAACTCGGACTTTGCTCCTACATCAATTCCTTTTGTAGGCTCATCAAGAATCAATACCTTGGGATTCGTTGCGATTCCCCGGGCTACGATACACTTCTGCTGATTTCCGCCGGAAAGTTCCACAATCTTTTTGTCCGGAGAAGGCGTCTTCACCTTGAAATCCCGTATTCCCCGGTCTGCCGCCTCCGCTTCCTTACTGGAATCAATGATGCCCAGGCGGTTGGAATTCTGATCCATCAGTGCGATGTTGATATTTCCGGATATGCTTAGATTGCTCAGGATTCCCTGAAGCTTCCGGTCCTCCGGTACGAGAACAATTCCATTTTCCATGGCCTCCTTCGGGGAATGGTTCACGATTTTCTTTCCCTCCAGATAAATCTCTCCGGATTTCATTTTATCCGCTCCGATAATGGCCCTCATCAGCTCCGTCCTGCCTGCTCCTACCAATCCGGAAAATCCCAGGACCTCACCTTTATGTAGCACGAACGAATTTTCTTTTACATAATCAGAAGAAACGCCCTTTACTTCCAGCAGTACCTCTCCAATTTTCTCATTCCGGTCAAGATTCTGAAAGATATCTCCCAGGTCACGGCCTACCATCATTTTGATTAATTGCTGCTCCGGTACTTCTTTTGTCACCACCGTATCAACGTATCTCCCGTCTTTAAAAATCGCGACCTTATCTGCAATCTGCTGGATCTCTTTCATACGATGAGAAACGTAAATAATGATTTTTCCCTGGGCCTTCAGTTTTGCAATGACCTCGAACAGACAGTCAATCTCTGCATCGCTCAGGCTGGCGGTGGGTTCGTCAAAGCAGATGACCTTCAGATTCTCCCTGCTGTAAGCCTTCATAATTTCTACCATCTGCTGGTATGCAATGCTTAAATCCTTGACCTTTGTCGTGGGAGAAATCGGTAGTCCGAAGTCCTTGATAATCTCCTGCGCCATACGATTTGCCTTTCCGGTATCAATGACGCCGAAACGATTTGCCGGCATACGTCCAAGATAAATATTTTCTGCCACACTCAGTTCCAGCAAAATCTGTCTTTCCTGATAAATGACACTGATTCCCTCCTGAATTGCTTCGTGGGGCGAACTGAAATGCTTCTGCACTCCGTCCAGCAGATACTCGCCCTTCGTAGGCTGATAGTCCCCATTCAATACCTTCAGCAGGGTGGATTTTCCCGCCCCGTTTTCACCGAGGAAAGCCAGTACTTCTCCACCGTATGCTTTAAAACAAATGTCATCCAATGCCTTTACACCAGGGAAATACTTTGAGATATTTTTAAATTCCAATATGCTACTCATATATATTTCCTCCTTGTTTAATCTGAGTTTATTATAATGGCCGGGAATTTATATTGCATTACCGTAAATTGCTTTAGCATTTAAAAAAATTGCGGTTTTTGTATGTTTTTATTGTTTTTCTTGTCTGTATAAATATTTTTTCGTCATTACTCACAATTATCTCTCTGTTTTTTCTGTCAATCTGCCATATTTCTATTTTTCTCACGGAGTTATATGTACGAGATTACAATGAAGCGGACATTTCCCGGTACGCTAAAAGGCCGGTACAGTTCGTGGAACTGTACCGGCCTTAATAGCTGCTTTCAAATTATTCAACTGTAACGCTTTTTGCCAGATTCCTTGGTTTATCTACATCCAGCCCTCTGGCGACACTTACGTAATACCCCATCAACTGCAGCGGGACGATAGCCACGCTGGTGATAAAATGATAATCCGTCTTCGGAACATACACAACAAAGTTTACCGTATCTTCTATATTGTAATTGCCATTCTCAGTCACGCCCATCAGATATGCTCCACGGCTTTTGACCTCCTGCATGTTGCTGAGCGTCTTCTCACTTAAACTGCTCTGTGTCATAAGGCCCACGACCAGCGTACCCTCTTCTATCAGACTGATCGTTCCGTGCTTTAATTCACCTGCAGCGTAAGCCTCCGAGTGAACATAGCTGATTTCTTTCATTTTCAGACTGCCTTCCTGGCAGATTGCATAATCAATACCTCTCCCAATAAAGAAAATATCCTTTGCTGATGCAAATTTATTTGCAAACCACTGGATGCGCTCTTTATCATCCAAAACCCGTTCAATTTTCTCCGGCAATGCGGAAATCTCACGGATCATGTCCTGAAAAACTGCATCGTCCATCTGTCCCCGTATCTTTGCCATGTGAACGGCAAGCAGATATATACAGATCAACTGGGTGCTGTACGCCTTTGTCGTTGCCACTGCAATCTCCGGCCCTGCCAGTGTGTACATGACATAATCAGATTCTCTTGCAATACTGGAACCAACGACATTGACGATCCCCAGCGTGCGTATGCCTTTTTCTTTCGCCAGACGAAGCGCCGCCAGACTGTCTGCCGTCTCTCCTGACTGGGAAATTACCATTACAAGGCAATCCTCAGAAAGTTTAGGATTCCGGTAACGGAATTCGGACGCCAGATCTACTTCCACCATGATATCCGTCAGGTCTTCCATCACATATTTGGCCGCGATTCCTACATGGTAGGCGGAACCACAGGCCACAATACAGATTCTGCGGATACTCTGCAAGGTATCTGCTGTCAGGCCCACAGAAGTCAGGTCAATATTTCCATCTTTTATATAAGCATTGATGGTATCACGGACCGCTCTGGGCTGCTCGTGGATCTCTTTCATCATGAAATGCTCAAAACCGCCTTTTTCAGCCGCCTGGGCATCCCAATCAATGGTTACTTCCTCCTTTTCTGTTTCTACCAGATCAATGTTGTAAAACCGGACACGGTCCGCCTGTATCTCAGCCATCTCCATATTATCGAGATAGCAGACTGTTCTGGTATAGGAAAGGATAGCCGGAACATCTGACGCGATAAACATTCCATTCTCATTTTTTCCAATGATCAGAGGGCTGTCCTTGCGCGCTGCATACAGGATTCCCGGCCTGTCTGTAAACATGATCCCCAATGCATAGGAACCGCGTACACGCAGCAGCGCCCTGGACATACTCTCCAGAGGATTGTGATCCGTAGACTGATAATAGTAATCTATCAGTTTTGTAACCACTTCCGTATCCGTCTCGGAATAAAAGCGATAACCTTTCTGGCTCAGAAGCGCTTTCAGCTCCTGATAATTTTCGATAATACCATTGTGTACCAGCACCACCATATGGTCATCACTGCAATGGGGGTGCGCATTGTTTTTGGATGGTACCCCGTGTGTTGCCCACCGGGTATGGCCGATTCCGCAGCATCCGGGCATAGTTCTGCCCTGATCCGTCTTTTCTTCGAGATTTTTCAGTCTGCCTTTTGTCTTAACAATCTCTATTTTCCGGGACTCTTTATCATAAGTGGCAATACCGGCAGAATCATATCCCCGATACTCCAGATTCGACAATCCCTTTAAAATGATGGGAGCAGCGTTTTCACTCCCCGTATATCCTACTATTCCACACATTTGCGATTCTCCTCTGTTTTCCACATTTAATTTACCGAGTATAGCATAATGCATGGGAAAAAGCAAGTAACAGACCCTTCTTCGGATCGCAGCGGTCAGCCTTTGTCAATCAGACCAGCTTTTCGTATTCTGCAACGATGGCATCCAGCAGTTTTTCATCGGTCAGGCCAGTTACCTCCGCTGCTGCTGCACGGACTCCGGCCTGCGCGATCTTCTCCTGAAGCTCTACGCTCTGCTTATCTTCCGGATTGTTGTAGCGAAGCGCCGCCCCAACGCCAGTGATCAGATGATCCACCGGAAGCCCAAAACCTGCTGCTGTGGTAAGCGGTTTGATCAGACGGTCAGTCGGGCTCAGCTTACGCAGTGGCTCGCGGCCTACACGGGTAACATCGTCCTGCAGATACGGATTTTTGAAACGGCCAATGATCTTCTTAATGTAAGCAGCATGCTTCTCCGGATCAAAACCGTGTTTCTTGATCAGTCCGTCTCCGCTCTCCTTCATGGCAGCGGAAACGACTGCGTAAATTTCCTCGTCTGCAATCGCTTTATCAATGGTCGGAATGCCGCGAAGCGTACCAAGATATGCAGTAATACAATGTCCTGTATTAAGGGTGAACAGCTTACGCTCAATGTATGCCATCAGATCCTCTACTACCGTCATGCCTTTGATTTCCGGGATCTCACCTTTAAATCCGCTGCGTTCTACATCCCACTCATAATATGTTTCCACTACTACGTCAATGAAATTCTCGCTCTTTACCGGCGGAACAATACGGTCAACAGCACAATCCGGGAAGCCTACGTATTCGTCAGCAAAGGCCTTTCCTGCATCGCTGAGGTTCTCGTAAACTGCTTTTTTCAACTGAGAAGTAGCGCGGATCGCATTCTCACATGCAATGATGTTCATAGCATCCTTGCAGCCACTTTCCATACGCTTCTCAATCGCTTTTGCAATAGTCGGGGCGATACGCGGCAGGATCACCAGACCGACTGCTGTCGTCACGATATCTGCCGTTGCGATCTCTTCCACCGCTTCCGGCTTCGTGGAGTTAACGCCGCAGATATTTTCAATCTTCTGATCCTCACACTCCACATCCATTACGTGAACCGTATAGCTCTTATCCTCGTTGATCTTATTGATCACTGCGTCTACCACGTCGGCAAACACAACCTGATAGCCGGACTGGCTCAACAGTGCGCCAATAAACCCACGGCCGATATTACCTGCACCAAATTGAACTGCTTTTTTCATGATTTCCATCCTCTCTTAACCAAATGTTTTCATAATAGTATCTACATCTGCGCTCGTTTTCAGCTTCTCCAGCAGATCCATGTCTTCCAGACTGCCTGCCACGTTTGCCAGAATCTCCAGATGCTCGTCGCCTACGCCTGCGATACCGATTACCAGATGCGCTTTCTCATCGCCGAACGGCACGCCGTCCGGATACTGCATTACAACGATACCAGACTTCTTAACAGTCTCTTTTGCATTGGAAGTTCCATGAGGAATCGCAACACCCATACCCATATATGTAGTAACGATCTTCTCACGCTCTACCATAGCGTCGATGTAATCCTTATTTACGTATCCCAGTTCCATCAGAAGCTGTCCGGCTGCACGGATCGCGGTCTCTTTATCCACGCTCTTCAGACCTGTTTTGATACCTTCTCTTACCAGAACGCCTTTTTTGCCTTCCTTCTTCGGTTCTTCCTCAACTGCTGCTTCTGGTGCCGGTGCTTCAGCTCCGCCTGCGCGCTGCGCCAGTTCTTCATACAGGTTATCCAGACTTGGATCTGCCAGGAAGTTTTCAAGCGTAACCAATCTCGCCTGCGGCGCACTCTTTACCGCCCGGTCCTGAAGGATAGTCTGACATACCACAACGTTTGCATTAGACGGCACATTGTCTACAGAAGAATTCGTAACCGTAATGCCAAGGTTCAGAGATTTGATGCGGTTGCGGAACTTTGTCGCACCCATTGCAGAGGATCCCATACCTGCATCACAGGCAAAAACGATTTTCTTAATGTCAGCAGTCTTTACTGATGCGCCGGTCAGAGCTGCTGCCGGAGCTGCAGTACCCTTCGCCTCAGCCTTCATGCTGTCCTTCTTAGCCTGTGCTTCTTCCAGGCTCTTCGAGCCGGACATCTTAATGATCGGCATTGCGATCAGGAAGGAAACTACCGTAGCGATCAGAACACCGCCTATCGTCAGCACATAGCCAAAGCCCTTGGGGGACATAGACATAAATGCAATGATAGATCCCGGTGAAGACGGGCCTACCAGTCCTGCTCCCGTAATGCTGTAGAACAGAATCGCGCATGCATTACCTACGATCGGGGCAATGATCACGATCGGGTTCATCAGTATGTACGGGAAATAAATCTCATGAATACCGCCGAAGAAGTGGATGATAATCGCACCCGGGGCTGAATCCTTTGTTGCCTTGTCTTTTGAGAACATCCAGTATGCCAGCAGTACGCCAAGACCAGGACCAGGATTTGCCTCCAGCATATACATGATGGATTTTCCGGCTTCCTCTGCCTGCATGGTAGCAATCGGGGTAAAAATACCGTGGTTAATCGCGTTGTTCAGGAAGAGCACCTTTGCCGGCTCAACAAAGATAGCTGCCAGCGGAAGCAGTCCCCGGTTAACCAGCACATCAACACCTGCGGAAAGCACTGTCAGAATCGCTGCCATCAGCGGCCCGATCAGGTAGGAACCGATAATCGCAAGGATCATTCCCAGAATACCTACGGAAAAGTTGTTGATCAGCATTTCAAAACCTGCTGGCATATGACCGTCCATAGCCTGGTCAAATTTCTTGATCACCCAGCCTGCCAGTGGTCCCATCAGCATTGCACCCATCAGCATCGGATAATCCGGTGCACCGACGATCGCACCGATTACAGCAATCGCACCCATAACGCCTCCGCGGTCTCCGCCTACCAGCTTACCGCCCTGGTACGCCACCAGAATCGGCAGAAGGTAATTCAGCATCGGAGTTACCAGGCCAGCCAGCTTCGCATTCGGGAACCAGCCTTTGTCAATAAAGAACGCGGTGATAAATCCCCATGCAATGAATGCACCAATATTCGGCATAACCATTGCACTCAGAAATTTACCAAATTTCTGTACTTTGTTTTTCATGTTACTTTTCTCCTTTCTTTTTGCGGATCCCTTTTTCACCAAGAATCCGTTTTTAATAATTTTATTTTATATAACTTTTCAGAGAAATACAATTAAATGATATTACAACTTTGTCGCAAAGTCTAACCGACACATTTCCCCATTATCAATAAATTGCCCAAATTTATTTTCTTTTTTTTATGCAGTTTCACCATCTTCATATTTTTTATATTATTTGTCTTCCAGAAAAATATACGGTATAATATCCGTAAAAACAACGGGCTGCGCACAGCCCAGGGGAGGATATTTCATGGAGCTTACATCACGGGCAGAAAAAATCATTCGTATTCTGGCACGCTTTCCTCAGGATCATCCTGTTACCATTTCTGTAATCTCTGAAGAGCTGGGCGTCAGCGACCGTTCTGTGCAGCGTGAACTGCCAATCGTCGAGAAATGGCTGACGGGACACGGCTTTGATTTTAGCCGGAGGCGCAGCGTCGGACTGGTACTTCATGAGCCTGAAGGACGCAAAAAGGCACTGATCGCCCTGCTTGACGAAAATACCACCGCCGATATCCCGGCCGATGACCGCCGTGAACGGCAACGACAGGTGCGCTGTGACATTCTTCTTGCCGATCAGCCGTTAAAATTTTATTATTTTACAGAAAAATATGGGATTTCCGAAGGTACTCTGGCCTCCGATCTGAACCAGGCCGCTGCATGGTTCGAAGGATACCACCTGCAGCTTATCCGCCGCCCCGGACTTGGCGTTTTTCTGGAAGGCAGCGAAACCGCCCGCAGACAAGCCGCCACCTCTTTCCTCTGCAGCCAGCTCAATGAAAAACAGTACCATAGTCTGCTGCGCAAACCAGGAGGCGCTGCCGGCAATGCCATTATCGAAGAAATCGATTCTGATATCACCAACCAGGTGAACCCCATTTTGGCCGACTGTGAGCAGCAGCTTAATCTGAATCTCTCAGACAACGCCTACCTGCATCTGCTAGTGTATCTCTCTTTGACCATTCAACGCATGAAAAAAGGCTGTTTCATCCAAAAACAGCCGGATTCTGCAGACGAAATGTCAATACTCCCGGAATACGCCGTCGCTGAGTATCTGATGAAACAGATACACCAGTGCTTTCGGCTTCCGGCTTCCGCACCGGAAACCCTGTACCTGACCACGTATCTTTCCGGCATCCGCATCTGGCCTACCGACCACCGGGATCTGACGCGTCACCAGGATTTCAATATCCACCAGATCACGCTGGAGATCGTCAAAAAGGCCGGGGCTCTTCTTGGGGTAGATTTTACAGACGACTCTCAACTGCTTCGGGATCTGAGCGCTCATATCCAGCCTACCATCGGCAGGCTTCGCGCCGGTATCCCCATAGAGAACCCGATTCTGGAGGATTTGCAGGATAATTACGGTACCGTCTTTCACGCCAGTGAGGAGGCCGCTGACATTCTGTGCAAAGCACTGGAGCTTCCAGGCATTCCCAGCAGTGAGATTGGTTTTATTTCGATTTATTTTGTTATGGCTCTGGAACGGGCCAAAAAACTGAACCGCAGGGTATCGGCTATCATTGTATGTCCCACCGGCATCGGCAGTTCCCGCCTGCTGGCCTCCAGTCTCCAGCAGGAGTACCCGGATCTGAACATCTGCCGCACTGTCTCTGCATTTGAGATTGACGGTGAAAAGCTGGCCGCACAGGGAATTGATCTGGTCATCTCTACCGTAAAGCTAAGCATCAATCATCCTTATCTGCATGTCAATCCTTTGCTTACCAGACAGGATAAGATGCTTCTGGATTCAAAAATCAAACTTCTGCTGCAACAAAAAGAGCAGGTGCGGCCGACAGCTGCGATCCCCGTCATGCCGCTGGCCCGTGCCGACGTAGAATATGTCTCATCCCTCGGCACTGAGATTTTCCATTTGCTGGATCATATCACGATCAGGCAGGCTCCGGTGCTGAAAAGCCGTGAGGAAATCATCCGGCACGGTGCTTCCCTTTTCGGCGATACCCCGGAGCTGGAACAACACTTGTACGGGATCCTCAAAAAAGGGATCAGCTCTCTGACACCTATGCCAAGCCGTTCCACGCGTTACTGCTGCATGGACGCAGTCCGGAAATCGCGCACCCCTGCTTCGGCTACCTGCACCTGAATCCTCCTGTGTATGAGGATGCCCGTGTGATCCTGGGGGCAATCGTATCCCTGATTCCGGAAGGCTCTTCCGGAGAGGTTTCTGCCTCCATTGCCAGCGAGACAATCGGTGCGCTGCTGGAAAATCCTTCTATGCTGAAGGCTTTGCGTTCCATGGATGATAAAGCTTTTTCCGGAATGCTGGAAGCATCTCTGCTGAAGCTTTACAAGCACAATGTACAGCAGCGTCTGGAAGAACGCGGGCTTTTGTCCCAGACAGATAATCACTAATGCAAAGAGGCGGTCTTTGGAGCTCTGTGCTTCAAAGGCCGCCTCTGTATTCTATTCTGCTTATTTTCTGTTCAGTATCTGCTCCCGCACGTAGTCTACACTACCCGCAGACATACTGAATTCATCCAGGCCCAGATCCAGCAGCAATTCTACTGCTTTCTGGTCTCCTGCCATCTCGCCGCACATTCCGACCTTGATGCCTTCCTTGTGTCCGGCTTCGATTACCCTCCCGATAGCCTTCACAACTGCCGGATTGAAGTAATCGTATTTCTTTGCAATCTTTTTATTTCCACGATCCACTGCCAGGATATACTGTGTCAGATCGTTGGTACCGATACTGAAGAAATCTGCTTCTCTGGCAAACTCTTCCGCCAGAATCACACTGGCCGGCGTCTCGATCATCATACCCATCTCGATTTCTTCATCGAATGCAACACCTTCAGCCCGCAGCTCCTGCTTACATTCTTCCACTAATGCCTTCGCATCCCGGAGCTCATCCAGAGAAATGATCATAGGGAACATAATCCGAACATGGCCAAACGCACTGGCACGAAGAATCGCCCGAAGCTGTGCCTTGAACATATCTTTCATATCCAGAGAAATACGAATCGCTCTCCATCCCAGGAACGGGTTTTCTTCTTTTTCAAACTCATAGTAAGAAAGCTCTTTGTCACCGCCGATATCCAGAGTCCGGATCGTCAGCTCCGACGGAATCAGCTCCGCTGCTTCCTTGTAAACCGTGTACTGCTCTTCCTCAGTCGGGAAATGAGTATTCTGCATATACAGAAACTCACTGCGGAAGAGGCCAACGCCGTCTATGTTCATCGGAAGCGCATTTTTGATATCCTGCACATTGCCCACATTGGCACAGAGATAAATCCTTTTGCCGTCTTTTGTAACAGCCGGGGTACCTCTCAGGCTCTCCAGCCGAGCGCGCTCTGCTTCATAGGCTTCCTTCTTTTCCTGGTAAATCCGGACGTTCTCCGCATCCGGCTGAACTACTACACAGCCTGCGCCTGCATCCATGCAGACAGTCTCTCCATCCTGTACTTTTGAGAGGATACCCTTCACGCCTACCAATGTGGGGATACCCATGCTCTTTGCAATGATGGAAACATGGCTGGTCACACCGCCTTCTTCTGTCAAAATGCCTTTTACGAAAGCAGTGTCAATCTTTACTGTGTCGGACGGATACATATCTCTGGCTACTACTACAGAGGGCTCCGTAATACCGCCCAGATCCGGCAGCTTCACCCCTTTCAGGGCTGCCATAAACCGCTTGCCGATATCCTTCACATCTGCAGCGCGCTCTTTCATATAGGCGTCGTCCATAGAATCAAAGATGACAGCAAACTCGTCAATCGTTTCACTTACTGCAAGCTGTATATTTTTCAGCTCACCTTTGACTTTGTTTTCTACACTGTCCTGCAGCATAAAATCATCCGCAATCTCCAGATGTGCCGCAAAAATCTCATTTTTCTCTGCAAGCTGCTTTAATTCATTAATCACAGTGTTTTTAGCTGCGGCGAATTTTTCCAGCTCGGCCTGTACTTCAGTATCGGGAATCTTCTCACCGTCTGGTGTTAGGTCCGGCTCCAGGTACAGATACACCGGTGCAACAGCGATCCCCCGGGAAGCTGTCTTCTCAACATATATCTGTTCCATAAATTTATTCTCCCAATCCGCTCTCAATAGCCTCAACAACGGCCTTCAGAGCTGCCTCTTCATCTTCTCCGTCGCACTCAACAACCAGCTCCGTTCCTGTCTTAATCGCTGCCGCCATAAGATTCAGCACACTCTTAGCCTGCACTCTTTTCTCACCCACTACCAGAATCACCTGGGATTTGAACGGTCCTGCCACCTTTGCAAGATTGGATGCCGGTCTGGCATGGATACCGGTCGGGTTTGTTACTGTTACTTTCTGTGATACCATGTTAAATTTCCTCCTTGTTTGTTTTCTGAGGGTACCGCAGCGGCTTCAAGTCTCTGCCGCGTCTGAAAATTTAGGGAAAATCATACTCTTCCCTTTCTATATGGAAGCAGAAAGCTGCTCCCTGCAAATACCTGTCAAACTGACCATCCTCCCGCAGCATAGCAAAACGGGACATACGGATGTACCGGATGGTCTACAGACGTGCCAGCAGCGCTTCGCGCTCGCTTTCATATCCAGGTTTGCCAAGCAATGCAAACATATTTTTCTTGTAGCTCTCTACACCCGGCTGGTTAAATGGATTCACGCCAAGAATATAGCCGCTGATTCCACACGCAAACTCAAAGAAATAGAAAAGCTGTCCAAGTGTAAATGCATCCTGTCTCGGTACATTTACTACCAGATTCGGTACATTTCCGTCTGTATGAGCCAGAATCGTACCATTCATCGCATTTTTATTTACGAAATCCATGTTTCTGCCTGCAAGATAATTCAGGCCGTCCAGATCTACCGGCTCCTCGCCGATCGTAATCTCGCATTTGGATTCTTCGACATTTAATACGGTCTCAAACATAATCCTGGAACCGTCCTGGATGAACTGGCCCATGGAATGCAGGTCGGTGGTAAGATCTACTGATGCCGGGAAGATACCCTTCTGATCCTTGCCCTCGCTCTCGCCGTAAAGCTGCTTCCACCATTCAGAAACGCTGTGCAGGTTCGGCTCGTAGTTTGCCAGAATCTCCACGGATTTTCCTTTTCTGTGAAGGATGTTTCTGATAGCTGCATACTGAAGCGCGTCATTCTCCGCAAAGTCTGTCTCCAACGCGCGTTTTCTTCCGTCTGCCGCGCCTGCCATCAGCTGATCAATATCCGCGCCGCTGGCTGCGATCGGAAGAAGACCTACTGCAGTCAGAACAGAGAAACGTCCGCCTACATCATCCGGAACTACGAATGTCTCATAACCTTCCTCAGTAGCCAGTTTTTTCAGTGCTCCTCTTGCCTTGTCTGTAGTCGCATAAATTCTCTTTGCCGCTTCTTCTTTTCCGTATTTCTTCTCCAGAAGAGATTTGAATACACGGAATGCAATAGCCGGTTCAGTAGTTGTACCGGACTTGGAAATAACGTTTACGGAAAAGTCTCTGTCTCCGATCACGTCAATCAGATGCTGCAGGTAAGTACCGCTGATGCTATTGCCCGCAAAGTAAATCTCCGGGGCCTTCCGCTCCTCTTTTGAAAGCTTGTTTACAAATGTGTGATGCAAAAACTCTATAGCTGCCCTTGCGCCAAGGTAAGAACCGCCGATACCGATCACTACCAGCACTTCGCTGTCCGACTGTATCTTTGCAGCCGCCTTTTTGATCCGGTCAAATTCCTCTTTGTCGTAATCTACCGGAAGATCGATCCAGCCGAGGAAATCATTTCCTGCTCCTGTTCTGGAAAGAAGCGTCTCCTTCGCCCCTGCAACAATACGTTCCATCGCCTTTACTTCATCCGCACTGATGAAACCGGCTGCTTTTGAATAATCAAATGATACTTTGTTTCCCATTGTCTGTATGCCTCCATTTTTTCGTTTGCTTTTTCAGCATTTTGCCCAATATATAGATGTATTATATCAAAGGCACTACGGATTTTCCACTATTTTTTTGTCTTTTTTCTCTTTTCCCATACAACCTTATAAAAAGAGAGCTGCGCAGTTTCATTGCAGCAATCCCCTCTTTAGGATTTAGCACTATATTTCTTTCAGAGTTCCATTATATATTTTTAAATACCTTGCACATTATCGACAAAAAATGTTAGAATCTGATAGACTTTACCTTCCTGGTATGCTACAATTTTCAATGAAAGGAGTGTGGTATTATGGCTGACAACGAATTGTTAGAACAAATCCTTTTACAAATGAAAAATATG